>JANNNL010000484.1:0-10296 GCA_031398525.1 Actinomycetes bacterium
GATGAAGACGTCGGCGTCCGACACCGAAAAGACGCGGGAACCGGAGTGGCGAGTCGCCGTCGTGACAATGATCTCCCGCCCTCCGTGGGGTCTCACCGAAGATCTCGTGAGTGAAACATCGTTCACCAGCGTGGTGTGGGCGTCGATGACGACCTCGATCCTCAGTTTCGCCACTACAGAGAGTTGATCCGTCACTGCCTCACTCTAAGCCGTCGGATTTCGCCATTTGTGACAAGTTGGTCGAAATGAGGTGTTCGACCCTCGGATCAGGATGGTTGACGAAGCGCACGCCACAATGCGCGGTACGTCGGATACTCGATCTGGTGAGTGATGTAGCCACTGTCGACGAGAGCGTCATGGAGCCGGGGAAGATGTCGAAACGGGATGCCGCTATCGACGTGATGGGCCAAGTGCCAGCCGATCCGGTACGGCACGATCGCGAACCGAGCGACCGTGTGTTGTCGCACGGTGTGGGTTGTCTCGCGCCGGTCCTTCGAGCGCTGCATTCCCCCGTGTTCGGCGATCGATCGCAGTCGGTTGATCACCCGCCAGACAGTGAGAAACGGGGCGACCCACAGGACGGGATAAACCCACCAATGGCCGCTGAGCACGGCGAGCCCGGCAAGGAGACCCTGAACCGCGAGAATCTTGAGCAGAGTGGTTCGCACCAGTGGATTGGGGGATCGCAGTCCGGCTAGCTGCTGGCGCAGGAGCCGTACTCCCGTGCGGCCCGTTGCGTCGCGAGTCAGCTTGCGTCGCATCGAGGCGGGGGAGATGGGATATCCCGCGTACAACGGGATGTCGGGCTCGTCGGGTCCGAACTCGTCGCGGTGGTGAGCCATATGTACCCGGCGATAGGCGTCGGTCGACGTCCATGCTGGATATCCAAGCAACCATCGGCCGACGAGGTCGTTGATGTGCCGATTGGCGAACAACAGTCGGTGAGCGGCCTCGTGCATCAGCGAGGCAAACTGCGCGTGGGCCCGGCCCATCAGCAGCATGCCGATCAGCACTCCTGGCGGGCCGAAGTGGACCGCCCCCCAGACCACCGCAATCGTCTGGACGTAGACGGATCCCACCGATCCGGCATTGCGCCACGATGGAATGCGGCGGAGTTCGGCCCTGAACTCGCGGGTTGGCCGACCGTCGGCATGGACGAGATTGGTTTCCCGGCCTTCGGCGAGGAATGCACGAGGTGGCACCATCGTGTTGATCACAGCACCATTCAACACCGCGAGGGCGTGTCGCGTCATCCACCCATTGCGAGGTTTCGCTCGCTGCGGTTGCGCCGGAACCGAACGGCGTCGGTCGTCACGCAATCAAGGTTGCGGCGTCGCAGGAGGAGGGGCAGTGCTGTTCCGGTGGCGTCATCGAGCAATCCGCTCATCCGGTCGAATGTGGTGCGTCGCATGGCAATGCAACCGGCCGGAGCAGCCGTGACCCGGGTGATCTCGGCGGCCGCGTCGCCGACAGCCGAGTTGTCGCGGTCGGTACTGGTTGCGCAGACGGCACCGATCCCGGGTTCGAGGGCGATCATCGACATCGTTTCCAGCCAATAGGGCGAATCGATGGACACGTCGTCATCGAGGACGATGACGACGTCACCAGTTGCACACGAGGTAGCAACATCGAGATATCGCCACTTCATCGAGCTCTCGCGGCACACTGGCAGGATCTTTGTGTTCGGTGGGGCCGCAGCAATCACTTCTGCGATCGATGCAACCGGAAACGACGTGCCCACGACCACGAGCGTTTCCACGACTACCGACGGACCGTGAGGAAGCATTGACAGCAACGTCTTGTGCAGACACCGGACCTGGTTCCGCCACGGATAACTACTGAAGGTGAATTATCAGTCTCGACCCTAGCGCACGTTGGTCGCAGTGGGCCGATCAGTCGGACGATTAATCCCTCAAAGTGGGAAAACCTGCTCGGAGTGACGTCCTTGCCGTTGATCGCTTGATCGAGGCCTCGTTGACGGTCGTCGCGGAACATGCACGCCGGCTCGCTCCGTCCACCGGCGAAACGCGGCGTAGTGGGCGACGACGCAAATCAAACCACGTCCTTCGAGCAGCCGGTGCAGTGTCGTGCCGGAGCTCTCGTCGAGCAGCCCGGTGGATCGAACGAACAGCTCGCGTCGCATCGCCACGCAACCGGGCAGAACCGTGCCGGTGATCGAGAACAGTGGGTCGCCAGGAGCGCGCTGGGGATACGCGGGATGGCTGAACATCGCAGAAACGGTGCCGATCGTGGGGTCCAGCGCCAGCGCGGCCATGGACTGCAGCCAGTCGTCGCTTTCGGGAATGGCGTCATCCTCGACGACTACGACGATGTCTCCGGTCACGCGGGCCGCGGCGGCCTCCAGGTATCGCCACTTCATTGCACCGTCGCGGCACGCCGCCACGATCGTCGTGGTAGTTCCTCCGAGTTGGTCGAGGCGAGCGACATGGGCCGGCGGCATCGACGCCTGTGTCACCACCACGATCTCCACGGCGGCGGGAGCGGCTTCGGCTTGACGACGGAGCGCCGCGACGAGGTGTTCGAGACGGGCGAGTTGCGCGGGAAGGGTCAAATGTTGATCGGCCGGGGATGGCACGATCAGCGACACGCTGGGGGAAACGCACAGCACTGGCTGGACTCGAAACTCGCCGTCGACCGATGTCGCCTCGGCCAACCCGCTGATGCCTGAACGAACGAGATGCTCGTTGAGTACCTGGCGGCCGCGGCGGACGCATTCCAGGTTTGACAGCAGTGGGCCGGAGTCGATTCGTCGGGCCAGGGGGAGTGGAGCGCACGCGACGACCTCGGCGATTTCGCTCGCTCGCAGGACAAGGTCCCATCGGTGATGCGGATACAGCTCGGTACGGATCCCCCGTAGGGCGCGCGCCAGTGGGGCGCGCAAGGCAATGACTCCACCCAGGTAGTCGTGGGTGCGCAACCGATCGGTTGACCACGTTGCGGGCCCCCCAAGCTCTGGTCCGACCAGCAGATCAAGCGTCGGGTCATCGGCGAAGGCCGCTTCGATGGTGGACTGCGTTTCGGGGTCCCAGAGGTGGGTGGGGGCGGTGATGATGACGACGTCCCCACCCGACGTTTCCAGCACTCGGTCCGACGTGTAGCCCGACGCGGTCGTGACACTCACGTTGGCCCGTGAGAAGGCGGTAATGGACTGGCGGCAGAGGGCGAGACTGTGCTGCGTGGCCGTATTGGCGTCGATGACCACGCTGAGGGCTGGGCTCAACTCTCCTCCTTGCACGGGAAACGGTGGGTTGCCGAGGGCGGCCGAGGGGACGCCTGGGGATGGATTCGAAAAACCCATACGGAGGTTATTCAACAAGAATAATGACACAAAGTAGTCGAACTCGTGACGACCGGACGTTTCGTCGACGGGGCTCTGTCCCCGGAGCTGTCACACTATGGCGGTGCCGATTCAGCGCAAGGTCTGCCGGGTCGTCGTCGGCATCGTGGGCATCGTCGGCATCGCAGGATGCCAAACGGGTGGTCCGACGCCGGTTGTCGCTCCCGTTGTCTCGACCTCGATTGTCGTGGCGCCGGTTGTCGTGTCGCCGGTTGTTTCGGCGGTTGTTTCGGCGGCGTCGGTCTCCTCCGTCGTTGGGACCTTGGCGTCGTCGGTGGTGCGGCGGACTGCGGTTGACATCGTCGCGACCTTTCCGCATCAGACCGACGCGTTCACCGAGGGACTCGTATGGGCCGATGGGGTGCTCTACGAGAGTGTGGGTTTGACCGGGAAGTCCGAGTTGCGTCGGGTCACGCTCGACACGGGGGTGACCGAGGTTTCCACCGACCTCGCCGATGACGAGTTCGGTGAGGGCCTGGCCCTTGTTGGCGATCGGCTAGTTCAGCTCACGTGGACATCAGGGGTGGGACATGTGTACGACCGGGCAACGTTTGCCCGGCTTGGCTCGTTCGCCTATCCCGGGGAGGGGTGGGGGTTGGTCTACGACGGGCAGCGCTTGATCATGAGCGACGGGACCGCCGAGCTGCGATTTCTCGACCCTGCGACGTATGTCGAGACGGGCCGGTTGACAGTCACGGAGGACGGGACGCCCGTCGAGCGGCTCAACGAGTTGGAGTTTGTGGACGGATACGTCTACGCCAATGTGTGGCTGACTCCCGATGTCGTGATCATTGATCCGTCAACCGGGCGGGTCGCCATGCGGCTGGACACCTCGGCATTACGCCCGCCTTCCACCCTGAGCGACAACGACGCCGTAGCGAATGGAATCGCGTACGACCCGGTGGGCGACCGACTGTTCATCACCGGTAAGCGCTGGCCGACGATGTACGAGATTCGTCGCCCCGAGGTCTGAGCGACGGGTTTGCGGGTGACAGCTTCGTTGGTGCTACGCGGTTCGGTCGGCGCTGAGGGCGGAACGGCGTACTTTGCCGGCGTCGTCGCGGACCGGTTCGTCGACGAATTCGAAGGTGCGCGGGATCTTGTAGCGCACAAGCCGCTCGGCGAGAAACGCTCGCAGATCGTCAATGTCGACGGGTTCACTGGCCTTCACGATGGCATGGATGCGAGCCCCCAAGTCGTCGTCGGGCAGCCCGATCACCGCGCAGGAACCGACCATTGGGTGCTCATCGATGGCGGCTTCGACCTCGGCGGGATAGATGTTCGCTCCGCCCGACAGAATCATGTCGGCTCGGCGATCGCCTAGGTAGATGTAGCCCTCGTCGTCGATACGTCCCATGTCGCCGAGGCTTTCCCAGCCGTCGGGCGACGTTCGGCTTTCGGCTCCGAGGTATCGATAGGTCGGCGTCTCGCGTGTTGAACGCATGAACACCTCGCCCTCGGTGCCCCGCGGGAGTTCTTCGAATGTGTCGGAGTCGAGGATTTTCATCTCGCCAGACATGCATCGCCCGACCGAGCCGCGATGGGCGAGCCACTCGTCGCCGCGGATGATCGTCACGGCCTGCGCTTCGGTGCCGGCGTACAACTCCCAGATCTTCTCGCCGCCGAGCCAGTCGATCCAGACTTCCTTGAGCCATGGCGGGCAGGGGGCGGCCATATGCCAGACGGTGACCAGCGACGACACGTCGTAGCTCTCGCGAACCTGGGTCGGCAGCCGCCAAATCCGCAGCATCATCGTCGGCACCAGGAGGATCCAGTCGGCGCGATGCTCGGCAATCAGCGCAAGCGTGGCTTCGGCGTCGAATTTGGGGAGCACGGTCACGTGGTTGCCCTGGAACAGCGCCTGGCACGAGAAGGCGAATGGCGCGTTGTGATAGAGCGGCCCGGGGATCGCCACCACTCCATCGACCTGGACCCCGCTCGCCGGCTCGCCGAGAGCGACCACTCCCGGGTCGCCCGCAACGATCAGTTTGGGCCGCCCCGTTGAGCCGCCCGAGGTCGGGGCCTTCCAAGCGGGGGCGATTGCGTCGGGCAATTCGCTGTCGTCGACGTCGGCGTCGTCGTCGGGGAGCGCAGCGAGCACGGTGTGCCCCGGGTGGGCCGCCGGGTTGACCCCGATGACCAGGGCCGGGTCGGCGAGGTCGACGATGGCCTGGCGCTCGCGGTCGGGCAGGCGATGCGAGATTGGTTGGGGTATTGCGCCGAGCTTCCAGGTAGCCACCGCGGCCTCATAGAAGTCGACTGAGTTGGGCAGGGCGATGGTGACGTACCGCCCTTCGGTGACGCCGAGCGCAGCGAACTGGCGGGCGAGCCGGTTGGTTCGCCGATGCAGCTCGCCTCGGGTGATCGAGCGGTCGCCGCAGGTCACCGCCAGTCGGTCGGGATCCTCGTGGGCCTTGATGGACAGCGCTTGGCTGATGGAGACGATCGGCACAGCGCGACCGTAGCGAGTTCGAGCGTGGTCGATCCGCTTCGACGGTCAACCTGCTTCGGTTGGCGGTCGGCCGGTCAATCCGTTTCGGTTGGCGGTCGGCCGGCGAGGTCTTGCTTCCAGGCGCGGAATCGTTGATGACGCTGGCCGCTCGGCCCCTCGCCGTCGCCCGATCCGTCGGGGAAGAGTCGGAACGTGCTCTGTCGGCCGAGATCGTCGGCGTCGGCCGCCCAATAGCGGGCGTCGGCATCGGTCGCTGGTCCCGCCCGCCAGAGAATCCACGGACCGATGCGACGCTTGAACTCGGCCACCGGTTGGCCGGGCAGGTCGGCGCCCAGGTTGAGCAACTCAACCGGCGCCTCGACCCAGGCGGTCGCCGGGATGTTGCGGTCACGGATGGGTGTGGCCGGAAGGTCGGTCGTATGGACGATGGTGTCGTCGGTCGGTCGTTCGTCGTAGCGCACAGCAGTTGACTTTCCGCGGCTCAGCTGCCGCGGGCGACCCACTCGGCCAGGTGCGGCCGTTCGGTGCCGATCGCTGAATCAACCCCGTGACCAGGCAGGATAATCGTCTCGACGGGGAAGGTGAACAACTTGTTGTCGATCGAGTCGATGATCGTTTCGAAGTTGCCGCCCTCGAAGTGGGTGGCACCCGGGCCACCGGGGAACAAGGTGTCGCCAGTGAACAGCAGGGGAGCGCCCTCGACCTTGAACGACACCGACCCGGGTGTATGACCGGGGTTGTGGATGGCCTGCAGCCGGAGTCGGCCGACCTCGATGACCTCGGCGTCGTCGATGAACACGTCGTAACCCATCTCGCCGAGCATCGGGGCGTCCTTCTGGGTGATCGCTACCTCGTAGCCGGCCTCGCGCATCGCTGGAATGGCCTGAATGTGGTCCCAATGGCCGTGGGTTTCGAGCACTCGGCGTACGCCGAGTCGCTGGCAGAGCTCAAGTAGTTTCTCATGCTCGTTGGCCGCGTCGATCAGTACAGCGTCGCCGGTCTCGCGACAGCGCAGCACGAAAACGTTGTTGTCGTATGAGCCGACAACCAGGCGGTGGACTTCGAGGCGGCCATCGGCCCAGTGCAACGTGGTCATGGTCCCAGTCTGGCACTCAACAGAGGCTCGGGGTCGTAGCTGCGATCGACGCTCGTCGTCAGAGCTCGCGCCGCAGGATCGGAGCGACCTCGGTACCAAAACGTTCGATCGACCGCATTGTCACGTCGTGAGGGGCGGCGGCGAGCCGCATGAAGCACGAAAGGTGGGTGAGGTTGAGCGTGCGGGCTTCGTCGATGATCCGCTCGGCGATCAGCCCCGCAGGCCCGATCAGCGCTGCCGCCTCGATCTCGTCGAGAGACAGTTCGCCGTCGATGGGCGGCTCGGCAAGGTGAGCACCGGTCATTTCGGGCCCGACGCCGCGCAGGTTGGTGGCCATTCGAAGAATCCGTCGTACTTGTTCAGCCGCGGCGCGCATCTCGGACTTGTCGTCGGTGACGTGGACATACCGCTGCATGGCGAACGGCATGTGGTCGCGTCCCGCGGCGGCGAACGCTTCGGCGAAACGATCGCGTTGGCGGACCGCGCCGGCGATCGGTTGTACTCCGAGCGTGACGAACGGGGTGGCTCCCGTGGTCGCCGCTCGCTCGATGACCTGGGCATCGGAGCCGACAACGAATGTTTCGATTTCGGCCTGTGCCGGTCGAATGGCGATGGCAACCGATTCACCGCGCCCCGTGATGGTCATCCGGCTGTGGTGAATTGCCTGGTCGACCACGTCCCAAATCTCGATGCCTCTGGTGTAGCGATCGGCGATCTCGATGTCGAAGGTCGTGAACTCGCGCGGTTGATAGCCGAACCCGAATCCGAGGACCAGTCGCCCGCCGGTGAGGGCGTCGGCGAGGCAGACGTCTTGGGCGAGGCGGCGCGGTTCGTAGAACGGCAGCACGATGACGGCCGGGCCGAGCTTGATCGTTGAGGTGGCCTGGGCCATATGGGCGACGACGAGCAATGGTGATGTGGCGATCGAGTAGTTCGAAAAGTGATGCTCGGCGAACCAGGCGACATCGAAGCCCACCTGTTCGCCGAGCTGCACCTGCTCGCGTGTCTCGTTGATCAATGTCACTGACCCCACTGCGGGGTCGGGCAATGTCATCAGGCTGAACAAACCAAGTTCCACCTTGGCGACCGTAGACGCGTGGCGCGGTCCGTTCCTACGATCCGGATAGCCGCGCTTCCAATTCGGCGATGCGGGCAAGAGCCGAGTCGAGTTCGGCTTGCGCCCCGTTGAGTTCGGCTTGCGCCGTGTCGAGTTCGGCGCGGGTGTTGTCGAGTTGGAGTTCGGCGGCGTCGGCTCGGTTCATTTCGGCGGCGAGCCAACCGAACGGGTCATCGCCCGGACGCACAGTCCGGCCCGCCGGGCAGCAGACCGCCAGGTGCCCGTCGGAGCGGGTGAAGGTGAGGGCCAACCCGGTGCTGTAGGTGCCGAGCGCCGACGTCTCGTGCAATTCGCCATCATCGCCAGCCTCGACGCGCACGACGGTTTCGCGAATCGGATCGAGCACGTAGACCTCGACAACTCCGGCGTTGAGCATCCGTTCGCAGCGCCGACGAATCTGGGCCTTGGTGTTCGACGGCGACAGAATCTCGACGCAGGCGGTGGGCACCAGGCCATCGACACCGACTTCGTATCGACCGAACTCGCGCCCACGAGCGTGTGGGATGACCATGATGTCGGGGGCGGTGTGGGGTTGCCCGTCACCCAGGACGACCGGGACGTTTCCGGTGACCAGGTGGTCAGTATCGGCCAGCGTGTGGCGGGCCGCGTTGAGGAGCACGACGCTCCAATCGACGTGGAGGGTCGATTCCATCAGCGGGTTGTGCTCCTCACCGGGCAGATGGGCGTAGTCGACCGTAGGTGTGCTCACCGACGCGACTGTACTTCGTGCCATCTCAGGCTCCGTTCGTGTAGTTGGATGTGATGTCGGGGAAGCACCTCCGACCATACGCAAGGGGTGTGCCACAGAAATGCTGGCCGGGATCAGGTGGAGATGACCTCGAAGCCGAGGGACATGGCGACGGGAATCTGGCCGGGGTCAAAGGTGAGGAACGCGACGGGTCGAGGGAGCCGGTCGGCCGCCGCGAGGTGGAGCGCATCGGACAGTCGAAGGGGCTGGCTGCGGATGATTGCCGTGGCGCGGTCGAGGCAGAGTTGATCGACAGGGATCACGGAGCACCGATCCCAGTCGAGGCGAACGAGATCTTCGAGTTCCTCACGAAATACCGGCTCGTCGGTCAAGCGGTCGATCAACACCAAGGCTTCGGTGAGGGCGAGCGCCGATGCGCACCATTGCGCATCGGCGGTCATCGCCGTGCGGGCGACCATCCGACCCGGGCCCTCGATATGGCGCGCGACCAGGGCCGACGCATCGACGTAGATGGCCACGTCTCACCCTCGAATCTCGGCCAGCAGGCGGTCAAGTCGCATCCCCCGCCAGACCGAGACTGGGGCGGTCTCCCGGCCCGACCCGGTCCGGCGCGGTGGTTGGATCAGCCCGCGAGCTTCCAGATCGGCAAACGTTGCCTCGCTGCCGGAGGGGCTGGCCAGCGGCCCAAGTTGGGCGGCCGCCCGTCCGCCGACCGTGACCACCGTTCGCTCGCCGCTCGCCGCTCGCCGGACGATCGCGGCGAGGTCACCCCGTAGTTCTCGAATCCCCATCTCGGCCATGCGGTCAGTGTACGCATGTGTACTCACTGCGACTGGCTCCAGCTACGATGTACGCATCATGATGCGCCTATGAACTTTGCATTCACCGAAGAGCAGGAAGAGCTCCGCAAGACGGTTCGTGGCTTCCTCGATGCCAAGTCGCCCGAGACGGCGGTCCGTGAGCAGATGGAGACCGAGGCCGGCTACGACCAGGCGGTCTGGTCGCAGATGGGTGAGCAGATGGGTCTGCAGGGCCTGCACATCCCCGAGGAGTACGGCGGCTCGGGCTACAGCTACGTCGAACTCGGCATCGTTCTCGAAGAGATGGGCCGGTCGCTGTTGTGCGCCCCGTTCTTCTCGACGGTCGTGCTCGCCGCGAACACGCTGATCCACTGCGGCGATGACGCGGCCAAGCAGGCGCACCTACCGGGTATCGCTTCGGGCGAGACCGTTGCCACTGTTGCCTTCACCGAGCCCTCGGGCAAGTGGGACGAGGCCGGAATCACGATGGAGGCCACCGCCTCGGGCGACGGCCACACCCTCAGCGGCACCAAGAGCTTCGTGCTCGACGGCAACACCGCCTCGCTCATCCTCGTGGCCGCCCGCACGGGCAAGGGCGTCAGCCTGTTCGCCGTCGACGGCGGCGCCGCCGGCCTCACCCGCACGGCGCTGTCGACCATGGACCAGACGCGCAAGCAGGCGAAGCTCGACTTCGACAACACGCCCGCGACGCTGCTCGGCGCCGAGGGCAAGGGCTGGGACGTGCTCTCCACCGTGCTCGACCT
>JANNNL010000533.1:0-7567 GCA_031398525.1 Actinomycetes bacterium
ACGAGCAACACGAGCGCGGCCACTGCCAAGAAGCCCGGGCGCGCCGGTGCCGCGGCCAATTGGGCCGATACCGCGTGGGTGCGCGAGGCGCTCGACGCGGATGGTTCGGAGCCGGCGGCGTGAACGCCGTGAGTGCCGACCGCGTCGGCTTGGTGATCGACCGGGTCCAGATCGTTCGTGATGCCCTGGCTGGCGTTCACGATCCCGAGTTTCCGGGAATCTCGATCGTGTCCCTCGGCATGTTGGAATCGGTGCAGGTCGACGGTCGGCGGGTCACGGTCGAGTTGGTCCCCACCTACGCGGGGTGCCCGGCGCTGGAGTACATCGAGGCCGATGTCGTCGCCGCGGTGAGCGGCCTCGCAAGTTCGCCGGGATATCAGGTGGAGGTCGTGTGGCGACGCGATCTCGCCTGGTCGTCGGACCGTATCAATGACACCGCACGGTCGGCGCTCGGCACCGAGTTTACAGTGAGCCTGCGCGATCGGGACGGTTCGGTGCGCTGCCCCGTGTGCGGCTCGCGCTCGATCGAGGAGCGGTCACCGATCGGACCGACACCGTGTCGCTCCGTCGGTTGGTGCGGCGACTGTCGCAACGCGGTCGAGATCATGCGCTCCCCAGGAGGTCGGTGCTGACGATGCACACGTACGAGGTATTCCTCAAGAAGGATGGGAAGGAAGGGTTTCGGCACGCGGGCGCGCTCGATGCACCCGACTGGGAGATGGCCCTGTTGTTGGCGCGCGAGTGTTACTGTCGCCGCGGCGAAGGTGATGAGATGTGGCTCGTCGACCGGGCCGATCTGGTCGTCGCCCCGATCGAACTGCTGGAACCGAACGGCGACCGCCCGCACCGCACGAGCGATGGTTCGGTGGTCGCCGAGCGTCGCAAGCAGCAGCGTCAGGTGGGAGGTGGGAAGTGAGCACGCTTGATCTGTCGCCTGGCGTGCGCGAGTACCTGCTGGCGCTGGCCGACGACGAGCACATCATCGGTGCCCGTCACACGTCGTGGATCGGCTCTGGCCCGTTTCTCGAGGAGGACCTCGCGTTCTGCTCGATCGCTCAGGACGAACTCGGCCACGCGATCGCGCTGTACGAGTTGCTCACCGACGACATCGACGCCCTGGGGCTGCTTCGAGATCCGGCGGAGTACCGGTGTTGCGAACTCGTCGAGTTGCCGTGTCGTGAGTGGGACGAGGCGCTGGTTCGCCATGTGCTGTACGACCATGCCGAAGGTTTGCGGTGGCAGGCATTGGCCGACTCGTCGATTCCAGAAATCGTCGGGGTCGCCAAGCGGGCGCGGCGCGAGGAAGAGTTCCACGTCGCTCACGCTGATGGGGTACTTCGCCGGGTACTTTTCGCCGGTGGTGACGCTCATGATCGCGTGGTCGCCGCCACCGTGCGGCTGCTCCCGGTTGCGGCGACCATGTGGACATCGGTCGATGGCGAAACGGAAGCCCTCGCCACCGGGGTGGCGACGTCGTCATCCGCCGACCTCGCCGAGCGGTGGTGGACCGAGGTCAAGGTGCTGTACGAGGCATCAGGAGTCGTGCTCGATCGCCCAGCGGCCGCGAGCGGAGCGGGCCGCACGCAGCGAAGCGGGCACTTTGCCGATCTGCATGCGGAGATCCGGCTCGTAATCGATCTCGACCCCAACGCTCGTTGGTAGGTCGGCCGAGGCGGCTTGATGCAAGGTGTGAGCGGAGTAAGCGGCCTGGCTACCTGTGCCTAGGCGGGGCAACCAAATCCGATGGCAGCCACCGACGTGGCTAGGAAACAGCGACCGGCGCGAGATTGCGGAGCTTGTCGATGCGGACGGCGGCGGCTTTGAACTCGGCGGTGCCCGATTTGGGGTCGGTGGCCTCGATGGTCAGCACGTTTGTGTCGACCTCGTCGGGGAAGTGGAAGGTCATGAACACCAGGCCCGGTCGCAACGAGTCGTCGTAGCGAATCGGGGCGAGCACGGCCCCGCGACGCGAGACGACCGAGACGATCTCGCCCTCGTCAAACCCGAACGTCACTGCGTCTTCCGGCGAGACGTCGATGGTCTCACCGAACCGCAGCGGACTCTCGAACCCGCCCGACTGGACGCCCGTGTTGTACGAGTCGAGGCGCCGCCCGGTGGTCAGCCGCAGTGGGAAGTCGTCGGAGAGTTGGTCGACCGGCGGGTCGTCGATGACCACTGAGAACGGGGCAAGTCGGCCGCGATCTTCCAGCTTGTCGGCCCACAGCCGACCATGGAGGTATGACGGCTCCAACGTGTCGTTCGACGGGCAGGGCCACTGGATGCCGCCGAGTTCCTCGATGCGGGCATAGGACATACCTGCGTGCATCGGACTGAGCGAGCGGACCTCGTTCCAGATGTCTTCCGACGAGGCGTAGGTGAACTCGGCGCCAAGCCGACGGCAGATTTCGAGGATGATATGGATGTCGTCGCGGGCGTCGCCGGGCGGGTTGATTGCCTTGCGAGTGCGCTGTACCCGTCGCTCGGAGTTGGTGACGGTGCCCTCGCTCTCGCACCACGACGCCGAGCCCGGCAGCACCACGTCGGCCAGTTGCGCCGTCTTGGTGAGGAAAATATCCTGCACGACCAGGTGGTCGAGACCCTCGAGCAGGTGCACGGTGTGCTGCTTGTCGGCCTCGGACTGCGCGGGGTTCTCGCCGATCACGTACACCGCGCGCAAATCACCGCGCTCCATCGCCTCAAACATCTGGGTGAGGTGCCAGCCGTAGCGGTCTTGAATCGTGACGCCCCAGGCTGCCCCAAACTTGGCGCGCACATCGGGATCGAGGATGTCTTGGAAACCGGCGAGGCGGTTGGGGATCGCCCCCATGTCGCCCCCGCCCTGCACATTGTTCTGCCCGCGCAACGGGTTGAGCCCCGAGCCGTGACGGCCGATGTGGCCGCACAACAGCGACAGGTTGATGAGGCACAGCACGTTGTCGACGGCGTTGTGATGCTCGGTGATTCCCAGCGTCCAACACATCTGCGCCCGATCGGCGCGGGCGTAGGTGTGGGCGATCTCGCGGATTACCTCGGCGGGGACTCCCGTGACCTCGGCGCCGCGGGCCAGCGTCCACTCCTCGACCGACTCGCGGTACTCGGCGAAGCCGCTGGTGGAGCGAGCGATGAAGTCTTCGTTGGCCAATCCGGCGTGGATGATCTCGCGGGCGATCGTGTTCGACAGGGCGATGTCGGTGCCGACGTTCAATCCAGCCCACAACTCGCCCCACTGCGCGGTCGACGTGCGACGAGGGTCGACGACGATCAGCTTGGCGCCGTTGCGAACCCCGGCAAGCACGTGGTGGAAGAAGATGGGGTGCGCCTCACGGGCATTCGATCCCCACATGATGATGACGTCGGTGTCTTCAATCTCTGCATACGACGACGTGCCGCCGCCGGCTCCGAACACTGTGGCCAGACCGACCACGCTGGGAGCGTGTCAAGTTCGGTTGCAGGAATCGATGTTGTTGGTGCCGATGGCGACCCGGGCGAACTTCTGAGCGACGAAGTTCATCTCGTTGGTCGACTTCGAGCAGGAGAACACACCAACCGAGTTGGGGCCGGTGGTGTCACGGGCGACCCGGAAGCCCTCGGCGGCCCTGGTCAGCGCTTCGTCCCACGTGGCTGGACGGAGTGCGCCGTTCTCGCGCACAAGCGGCGTGGTGATGCGACTGTACGGGTCGAAACGGTGGCGAGCCATGGTGCCACGCTACTCGTCGAGGCCGTGTCGAGGCATGGTGCGTCCTGCGATCGCGCACAATTCGAGTCGAGATCTGACATCGTCTTCATCAGTTCTCGCAGGTCAGGGCGCACGGTTGGCATCGTGAGCAAACCGGTTCACGTATCCCGACACACCCGAGGAATCATGATGGAAATCTCCCGTCGAATCGCCTTCTGCGCCGGCGTCACCGCGACTGCCCTACTCAGCGGCGGGGCCGCCGTCTGGGCAACCGGAGCGACGGCCGCCGTTCCCCACGTCATCGCAACGGCCGCGCTGCGCATCGGATCATCGAACCCGACCAAGGTTCTCGACTCCGCCGAGCCGCCGGCACCGCCCGCGGCTCCGGCGTCGACCGATCCAGGTGCGGACTCGGCCCCCGACGCTGACGACTGCACCGACGTCATCGCTGGCTTTCCGCCCGTTGGCGGAGTGTTCGGGCATGGTGACGCCACGTTCGACCTACCCGGCTTCGTCGAGGCGTTCGACGTGCCAGCCGACTTACCGGCCGACGTCATCGAACATCTCAACGGCGAATTCCCGCACCTCGTCGTTGCGGGCGAGTTCCCGCCATTGGGCGACGTACACGTCGCTTTCAACCCGGAAGACTTCAACCCTGGAGACTTCAACCCAGGAGACTTCAACCCGGAAGACTTCAACCCGGAAGACTTCAACCCTGGCGACCTTCCGATGGAAATGCCCGATTTCGGCTCATTCGAGAATCCCCAGGAGGTCAAGGATCGGATGGCGGTCGAGAATCAGGCATTGCTCGACGCGCTCACCGCCAGAGGCATTGATGCCGAACTCGTTGAAGGACCCAATGGTTTCAGTCATGTCGAGTGGGACTATGCCGATGCGGCAGCCAACGCCGCGGTGGCCGAGTTCTTCGCCGGACCGCGGTGCCCACTTCAGCATTGACTTGATGCCGTGCGGACGCCGGGCTGACCGAGTTCCCAGCCCCTCCTTCGGGTAGCTGAGCGCTCCCCCGGCTCCCGGGACGTATCTCGTGCAGGGCATCGGTCCCGGGGCCGTACGCTGCCCCTTGCCAGTCTCAGCCCGAGGAATGCTGTAGTGCCCGGACGAATTCTGATTGCCGAAGACGATCCCAAGCAGGCCGAACCGATCCGCCTGTACCTCGAGCGCGAGGGGTACGCGGTCGCCACCGCTCGCGACGGTCGTGACGCCCTCGAACAACGTCGACACCCAGCGATGCCGCCAGATCGTCGGCAGTCTCATCTTGAAGGCCGTTCGCCACACCCCGCCGTCGGGGACGGTGACATTGGCGCTTTGCGTTGTCGATGGAGAGGCATCGATCACCGTCGCCGATACGGGTGAGGGATCGCCGCGGAGCATCTTCCACGAGTCTTCGAGCGATTCTGGCGGGCGGACGCGTCGCGTACTCGCGCCACCGGCGGATCAGGTCTCGGGCTGGCGATTGTTCGCCAGCTTGTCGTCGCCCATGGCGGAACCGTTTCCGTGGCCTCCACGTTGGATTCCGAGACAACCTTCACGGTGTTGCTTCCAGCCCAAATTGTTGACGTATAGCGATCGTTCTCTCACGGAAAGGGTTGAAATTGCTCCATGGTCCATCTGGCCCGAACCCGCCAACCGCGGAGTAAACGGCCGTTCAATCGGCCAGCCTGTGTTCGGGCCGAGGAGTCGAAGGATGGGAACAGATGGCGGAAACGAGCACGCTGGCGACGACACATGTCGTCGATGATGTGCTCGATCAGGTCGACGGGCGCTCGGCGGCGCTCCCGGAAACCATCGTTGTTGACTCCGACTGCGACTCGTCGGACCAGGTCGTCGTCTCGGGTGGCTCATCGTCTCATGGCGTGAGATGGGCCACCCGAGCCGCGACGCTCGCCATGGTGGTGGCTCTCTCCGTCGGGGTAGTGCTGATGGTCCCCCGGCTGCACTCTGTGCGGCTCGCCCTCGGCCACGTTCGCGATGCGCAACTCGGTTGGTTGGCTGCGTGCATTGCCATGACGTTCGCCACGTGCCTGGCCAGCGCGTTTGGTCTGCGTGCTGCCGTCGGGCACCGCTTGGCCGTTCGCCAGATGGTGCAGTTGGAACTCGCCGCCAGCACCGCTAACCGCTTCGCCCCCGGTGGGATCGGCGGCGTCGGTGTGAAATCCCTCTATCTCTGCCGGCATGGGGTCACTGCCTCGGAAGCTGCCGCGTCGCTCGGCACGATCGGCATTGTCGGCGCAACGGTGCACGTCATCGCCCTGACGACCACCACGATCGTGACCGGAGGCCAGATTCGACTGCCGTTGCCGCTGCTCTTTGGAGTCGGTGGAGCACTCATCGTTCTCGCCGGGGCAACGGCGCTGGCCAAGCCAACCGGGCGGGTGCGTCGGGCGCTTGACCACGTTCGCCAGACCGTGGTGGGAATCGTGCGAAATCCGCGCCGACTTGGAGTCCTGGTCGCCTCGGCTGCGTCGGTGACTGGTTGCAACATCGTTGCCCTGGCGTTCGCCTGCCAGTCGGTCGGTGCGGATGCGTCGTTGTTCGCTATCGCCTCGGTCTATCTCACTGGTCGGGCGGTTGCCGCCGCCGCCCCGACTCCAAACGGGCTTGGCGCCACCGAAGCGGCGATGGTCGCCGGGTTCGCCACCGCCGGAGTTGTCGGCCCGGTGGCGTTGGCCGCCGTGCTCGTCTACCGGCTCGTCAGCTTCTGGCTACCGATTTTGCCGGGTGTCGTCAGCGCCCGTCGGCTACGAGCGGCGTGAACTCGCCGAGCTTGCCGCGGAAAAACAGCAACGGTCGAGGCTCGGGGCCATCCCACTTGTCGAGGCCGTGAACCCGCCCGAGAACAAAGAGGTGGTCGCCCATCTCCTGCACTGATTCGATCGTGCAGTCGATCCACGCCACCGCTCCGGCGAGAATCGGCGATCCGCTCGGGGCGACCTCCCATGCAACGCCGTCGAACTTGTTGTCGCCGGTCGACTTGGCGAATCGCCAACAGAGATCGGCATGCTCAATCCCGAGCACATTCACGCAGAACGAGCCGGACGACTCGATTGCCTTCCAGCTCACCGACGATTCCATCGGAAGAAAGCCGACGAGCGGCGGGTCGAGTGACACCGAGGTGAATGACCCGATCGTCAGCCCCGCCGGACCGTCATCGGTCATGCCGGTGACGATCGTGACGCCGGTGGGGAAGTGGCCCAGGACCTGGCGGAAGTGCGATGAATCGAAGCTCACGCTGACCGACCCTAGCGAATGGGTACAGGACGCCGGAGATCCGGGTCAGGGAGCCGGTCTTGAGTTGGGAACGATCCCGCTTCAGTCGGGTTCGATGAAGATGCACTCGCCGGGGCATACCTCGGCGGCTTCGAGCACGGCTTGATCGTGCCACGGGGGAACGACGGCGAGGCTGCCGGAACTGCCGGGGTCGTTGAGGGCTTGGCCGTACTCGGCGACGTAGGCAATGCCGTCTTCGAGCTGCACGAACACATCGGGACATCGGTCGAGACACAGGCCGTCCCCGGTGCAGAGGTCTTGATCGATCCACACCCGCATACACCCGGACGTTACCGGCGTAACCGTGAGCACGCTGTGTCGTGCCAGCACTCCGCGGCCTAGCCTGGCCGACGTGCAAGCCCCCGTAGCGAAGCAAGTGGAGCATGTGTGGCAACGACCGACGGGGCCGGCCGTCGACCCGTGGGCATGGCTACGAGACCGCAACGATCCCGACACGGTGCCCTACCTCGAGGCTGAGAACGCCTATTCGGATGCCTGGTTCGCGCAACACACCGCGTTGATCGACACCATCTTCGGGGAGATCAAGGCGCGCGTGCAGGAGACCGATCTCTCCGCACCGGTACGCAAGGACGACTGGTGGTA
>JANNNL010000600.1:0-2216 GCA_031398525.1 Actinomycetes bacterium
GCCGGGTCGTCGCCCGGAACGTAGTCGCGCAACGCACGGAAGTCGGCGAGTGGGTCGTCGGAGATACGCGGCCGCATGTTCGACCGCTGCCGCTCCCGTGCCCCATCGGTCGTGACGTTCAGCGAGTGGATGACCGGGTGAACGTAAATCTGGTCGATGACCTCGTGGGTGGTCGAGCGGACGGCGATGCCGAACGGGTCCATTCGTTCCTCGAGCACCGGGCCCACCTGGTGGACGCCCCGTTGCACCGCTTGGATTTGATAGCGGACTTCAACCGAGGTGCGAGCCGTGATCTGCGGCAGGTCGATCGGTACCTGGATGCCGGCGAGTTGGTCGATGATTCGCAGCGGTGGCACCACGCCGTCAGCCGATGCCCGCAGGCCCACCTCGGCGACGGTGCCGCGGGTGACGAACTTGGGAACCTCGAATCGTTGTAGCTCCACGGCCGAGCTGATCGCCGGCATGACCAGGGCCAATACCAACAGTATGAAGCCGGCGATCGCCAGCAACAGGAACTCGCGATAGTGGGTGATCAGACCGAATCCGAGGGTCGCCAAAAACCCGACGAGCAGCGCACTCCCGGTGCGCGTGAGACGGGATTTGCGGGTCACGACCCGGTTCGGCTGCGGGGAACCTCGACCGAGTCGACGATCTGATCAAGGACCATCGTCTCGGTAATGCCATCGAGTTCGGCCTCGGGGGTGATGGCGATGCGGTGAGCCAGCACCGGATGAATAAGGTCTTTGATGTCGTCGGGAGTCACATAGTTGCGACCGTCACCGAGCGCATATGCCCTGGCCACGGCCAACAACGTCAGCGTGCCACGGGTCGACACTCCAAGCCGCAGATCGCGGCTGGTGCGGCTGCGCTCGACAATGTCGGCAACGTATTCCTTGAGCGGCACGGCAATGTTCACCTGACGGACCCGCTGGATCAACGCCCCGACCGTCGCCGCGTCCATCACGGCTCGCAGTTCGGTGATCGGGTCGATGCCCTCGCCGCGGCTCATTACCTCGAGCTCCGATTCGCGATCGGCGTAACCGAGGCTGATCTTCATGGCGAACCGATCGAGTTGGACCTCGGGCAGCGGGTAGGTGCCGTGGAAGTCCATCGGGTTCTGGGTGGCAACGACCATGAATGGCCGTGGCACCTTGCGCGACACTCCATCAGAGGTGATCTGGCGCTCTTCCATCACTTCGAGGAGGGCGGCCTGCGTCTTTGGTGAAGCGCGGTTGATTTCGTCGGCGACGAGCAGGTTGCAGAACGCCGGACCTTCGCGGAAGGTGAAGTTGCCGTTGCTCGGGTTGTACATCGTGATACCCGTGATGTCCGACGGCAAGAGGTCGGGGGTGAACTGCACCCGGCGGACCTTGCCGTCGATCGAGGCGGCGATCGCCTTGGCAAGTGACGTCTTGCCGGTACCCGGGCGGTCCTCGATGAGCAGGTGACCCTCGGCGAGGAGGCACGACACGGCCAACCGCACCGGTTCGGCCTTGCCCCGGATGACCTTCTCGACGTTGCGGGTCAGGCGCCGAACCCCGGCCGTGGCCGTTTGCCGGGCCTGCCCCTTGTCCCCCGATTCCGGACGCGGATCGTCGATGTCGTCGAGACCATCGGACGCAACACTGACTGCGCCATGGGTACGCCCGCGTTCACGGTCGCCGCGAGCGGACTTCGGGGGATTGTCGTTGTTCATAAAGTCACCATGATCGTGAGAGTTCCACTTGCTGTGCCACCGAGGCCGTCGCTCACCGTATATGGGACTGTGAACGTATTCGGAATGCCAAGCAGTGATTGGACAGTGATCGTCGTCGTTCCGACTGACATCAAACAGTCGGGATCGGGGCACGACGCGCTCGAGATACTTATCGAGTTCCCGTCGGGATCGAAGGCACCACCGTTCGTGTAGATATCGAACGTGATCGAATTCGTGCCGGTCACCGTGTACGACGGCGATCCATTGACGAGTACCGGGTCGCGGTTGACGTGAGCCGTCACGTCGATGGTCAAGGTATTCGGAGTGGACTTCCTGAGGACACCATCCCACACGAGGTAGCTGACGGTGACCATACCGGGACCGCCGGTCGGAGTCACGACGATCTGGCCGTCGTTGGTCCAATTGGTCAGCGTGCCCGGACCGGACACAACCACCGGCGCTTCGGCGAGGCCGACGGGGTCACCGTCGGGGTCATTGGTGTAGCCGAAGACGACGTTGG
>JANNNL010000730.1:0-1595 GCA_031398525.1 Actinomycetes bacterium
GGGTCGTTGAGGCCGGCCGATACATACATCGGCGGATACTCGACATTCTCGCCGACCTGGTCGTACGGGGAGTAGCTGAGCATGTAGCTGGCGTACGGCTCGGCTCGCGGGTCGCCCCATTCCTCCCACTCGCCGATGGTCAGCGGCAGGCTTGGGTCGCTCATCGACGAAACGACATCGACGAACGGCACCTCGGCCACGACCGCAGCGAACAGGTCGGGGCGCATGTTGACCGAGGCGCCAACCAGAAGCCCACCGGCCGATCCCCCGCGGATCGCCACGGGTCCGGAGATTTGTGCGTCGATCAGATGCTCTGCGCAGGCGATGAAGTCGGTGAACGTGTTGCGCTTGGCCAACCACTTGCCGTCGAGGTACCAGCGCCGACCCATCTCGCCTCCACCGCGCGGATGGGCGAGGGCGAACACCCAGCCACGGTCGAGCAGGGAAAGCCGGGCCGCCGAGAACCACGGCGGCACCGTGATCTCGTATGAGCCGTAGCCATAGAGCAACGTCGGAGCCGTGCCGTCCACCGGCGTGCCAATCAGCGAACAGATGTCGACCGGCACCTGCGTCCCATCGGTCGCTGTCGCCCACACCCGGCGGGATTCGTACCGTGACAGATCGACGCCGGGAACCGGGGTGCGCTTCAACATCGTTCGTTCACTGCTCACCACGTCTTCCTCGAAGACGGTCGCCGGGCTGGTCAACGACTGGTATGTGAACCGCAGCGAGGTGGTGTGGTACTCGGGGTTGGCGTCAAGTTCCACGTCGCACGGCTCGCTGCCGGTGTCGATGACTCGCTCGGTACCGTCGGCGAACAGCACGCGCAGCCGGGGCTGACCGTCGACCCACTCGCCGATCACCAAGTGCCCGGCGAATGCGTCGGCGGAGTTGATCCGGCGACCCAATACATGCTCGACCAAGATCACCGGTTTGGCCTCGGGATCATCGGTCGGGACCGTCGAGATCTGGAAGTCCTCGGCGTCGTGGGCGTTGTTGACGATGACAAACCGGTCACCCCACGGCTCGACGCTGTACTCCACCCCCGAGCGACGCCCAAGCACCGAGCGAGGCGGCCGAGATGGATCATCGCTCGGAATCACGAACATCTCCGACGTCGTACGCGAACCCGCGCCGATGACGATCCAACGCTCATCCCGTGACCCGTCGACGTCAATAAAGAACCGCTCATCGTCCTCTTGGAACACCAGACGATCGTCGGCTTGCGCGCTGCCGAGCACATGACACCACACCTGGAACGGACGCATCGCTTCGTCGGGCACGGTGTAAAAGACCGAGCTCCCATCGGCCGACCACGCCAGGCCGTAGTACGTGCGCTCGATCAGATCATCGAGATCGGCCCCGGTTCGCAGGTCGCGAATCCGCAGGTTGTACTCCTCGCCGCCGGCGGTATCGCTCGACCACGCCAGTAGGTTTCCATCGGGGCTCACCTCGAATCCTCCGAGGCCAAAGTAGTCGTGACCAGCAGCGTCCTGGTTTTCGTCGAGGAGCACGTGCTCGGTGGCCGTCTCACGGCTGGCACCCCGGCATCGAACCGAGTAGCTGGAGCCTTCAATCGTACGACTGGCGTACCA
>JANNNL010000731.1:0-1716 GCA_031398525.1 Actinomycetes bacterium
ACCCTCGGGCACCCCGAACTCGACCGCATCGTCGCCCGTGACGCCGCCGGAGAGCTCGAGGCCGCCCGCACCGGGGTCCGCCACTACGGCCCCGAAGGCCAGTCGACTCCCGAGGACCTGGTCGACACGCCGACGGTCAGCGTTTTCGTCGAGAGTTGGGCTCCACCGCCGCAGATGTGGATCTTCGGCGCTGTCGACTTCACCGCTGCGCTCGGCAAGGTGGCCAAGGTTCTCGGCTACCGGGTGATCGTCTGCGACGCCCGGGAGATCTTCGCCACCCGACGGCGCTTCCCGATGGCCGATGAGGTGATCGTGACGTGGCCGACGCCGATGTTCACCGAGCGAGGAGCATCGCTCGGTTCACGCGACGCGGTGTGCATTCTCACTCACGACCCGAAGTTCGACGTCCCGGCCGTCCAGGGCGCGCTTGGCACCAACGTCGGCTACATCGGCGTGATGGGGTCTCGCAAGACGCACGCCAAGCGGATGGAACGACTGGCCGAGGTCGGAGTTTCAGACCCGGCCGATGTGACCCGATTGATGTCACCGATCGGTCTCGATCTGGGTGCGCGGACCCCCGAAGAAACTGCCGTCTCGATATGCGCCGAAATCATCGCCCGGCGAACCAGACGCCATGTGCCGTCGCTGCGCGACGCCTCAGGTGCGATTCACGCCCAGATCTGATCGGCCCATTCCGCGACCCGCGGTGGGTCAGCCGACGACTCCCACGATCAGCCGGCGAGCAGCACTCGCGCTGTGCCTGCCTTCGATGCGGACGGTGTTGCCACTGTTGGGCGCGTCGATGTAGGCATCGCCCACGCCGAGGGCCAGGCTGATGTGGCCCGGGTACCAAAGCACGTCGGCTGGCCGGACGGTGGCAATGTCTCCGTGGGGCACCGCGTTGATGATTGCGCCCGATTGGTGGGGCAACGACATGCCGGCGAGACCCCACGCCCAGCTCACGAGGCCCGAGCAGTCAAAGGCCCGACCCGGCGTCGAGGATGCATATCTGTAGTCGACGCCTACCTGCGTCAATGCGGCAAGCAGAGCTTCCATACGAAGATCGTCGGCTGCGCTCCACGCCGCCAGCAACCCGTCGGCCGAGACACCCGTGACCTCACTCACGCTGCGGCTCAATGCGGCCAGGCCCGTGGCGTAGGCGACGCGGTCACCCGCCGCCAGCCAATTCAGCGTCCCCATGGCGCCGGCCACGACTGCCGACGCCGGACCGGGCTCGAACGCCTCGAACGGGACCATCCGAGGACCCGCTGGAGCCGGAACGGACGGGGACGGCTCGGGACTCGCCGGCGGCCGAGCATCCTGGCGTTCAGCTCGCACCAGCACGTCGACGCCGGCGGAGCCGACACCGGGGTCATCGTTGCTGCCCGAGGCGGGCTTGGTCGACAACGCAACTGGATTCGCGATCGAGGCATCGCCGTCGGCCAGGAGCAACGAGGTTGCTTCGGCGGTCAGGCCCACGGCTCCGAGGAGTCGAGCCTGATCGGAACCGGGTTGGCACCCTGCAATCATTGCAATCGAGACAGGAAGGATTGCGAGACGCAGAAGCGCCTTGGTACTTGGAAGCATGAGAAGTCTGAGTCCTTTGCAGGGCGCTGACGCGCGCCAGTGAACGGTCGTGGCTCCACCCACAAGCTGTGCAGCGCCGTACGAGAGCACCGCACCGAACGAGCGACAGATAGGTCGTTCGGCTCAGCC
>JANNNL010000375.1:0-4587 GCA_031398525.1 Actinomycetes bacterium
GGTCGAGCAGCACGAAGCCGGCGATCGCGGCGACGGCCGGGCTGAGGCTCATCATGACTCCAAACGTCCGCGTTGGAATCTCGCGCAGCGCGTGGAGTTCGAGCGCGAACGGGATGGCCGCCGACAACATCGCCACGGCGAATCCGATGATCAGAACCGTTGGTTGCACCAGGGCCGTCCCGCCGGTGTGGATGCCCAGCGGGGCCACGATCACCGACGAGATCGTCAGCGCAAGGGCGAGTCCATCGAGTCCCGATACCCGCTCACCGATCCGGCGGTTGAGCAGGATGTATATGGCCCAACAGGTTGCGGCAACCAGGGCGAAGGCCACTCCCATCAGGTCGAGCGACTCACCGCCGACTGCTCCCGACCCATTGCTCAGAACGATGACGCCGATGGTTGCCAACCCGACGCAGCGCAGGTGGCGACCCGAGCGCGACAAGACGGCCGACAGGCCGAGGGGTCCGAGTAGTTCGGTCGTCACCGCGATGCCAAGGGGGAGCCGGGCGATTGCCTCGTACATGCACAGACTCATCACCGCGAATGTCATTCCGAGCGCGGCAATGGTCATCCAGTCGGCCGGCAGCCGGCCCCGCAGTGAGGGTCGGGCGACGGCGAGCAGTACAGCGGCGGCCAATCCTTGACGCAGGAGCACGGTTCCGGGGGCTCCCACCTGGGCGAACACCGTGGTAGCAATCGCTGCCCCGATCTGTATCGACACGATCGATGCGACGACGTGGGGGATTCGGTTCATGCCGCCATCATGAGGTGTTCGGTCACCGCTGTGAAATGCTCTATTTGGCGTGGTTATGCTCATGATGCATGACCATTGAGATACGCCACCTGCGGTGCTTTCTAGCGATCTCTGAGGTGGGCAACATTTCCCGGGCGGCCATCGAGCTCAACGTGTCGCAACCGGCGCTGTCGCGCACGTTGGCGCAGTTGGAACTACGTCTCGGAACCGTGCTGGTCGATCGCTCGACCCATCACCTGGCGCTCACCGAGGCCGGAACCCGCTTCGCCGCCGAGGCACGCGACGTCGTCGGCCGGTTCGACCGACTCATCGCCGGAGCGGCGGCCGAGATCGCTCCGCTGCGGTTCGGGCACAGTTGGAGTGGGATGGCGTATGCAACGTCGATGATTCGAGCGTGGCGTGCGACCTATCCCGAGCGTCCTTTCACCTCACGACGCAGCGATGATCGCACCGCCGGCTTGGTGGCCGGCGAAGTAGATGTAGCGCTCGTTCGGGGCGTGGTCGACGATCGAACGCTGAACGTCGAGGTGATCACCCATGAACGGAGAGTCGCGGCCGTCCCGGTGAGTCATCGGCTGGCGCAGCGCCCGTCGGTTCTCTTGGGCGACATGGCCGGGGAGACTCTCGTCGTCAACACGGCGGCGGGTTCGACAACCTTGAGTCTCTGGTCCGGTCCCCTGCGGCCAACGGTCGGGATCGACACGGCCACGATCGATGATTGGTTGATCGCGATCGCGACCGGTGCGGGCGTCGGCGTGACGGCCGCTTCCACGGCGACTTTGCACCCGCATCCCGACGTCCGCTTCGTCCCGATCGATGACGCGCCGCCACTTCCGCTCGTCGCCATCTGGCCCCGGCGAAATACCCACCCCGACGTTCGTAAGTTCGTCGCGCTGGCTCGTCGCGAACTTCGAGCACCGAACAGGCCGGCCTGACCGCGGCCTACTGTCGCTGCGACCAATGTCACGCGGCTACGGTCGCCAACCATGGATTGGTTGGCAGATTCGATCATGACCCGACGTGGGGTCGCCGGGGGCCAGGTGGGCGAGACCCATCACCTGACCGAGGAAATGCAGGGGACGTTTCACTACACGATCGGGCCGTACTCCGACCCGGTGTTGCGGATCAAGCCCGGAGATCGGGTGATCGTCGACACCCGCGATGCGTTCGAAGGGGCGATCAAGACCGAGGCCGACATGCCGTCGGCGAAGTTGACGATGCCGTTCGTCAACCCGCAGAACGGGCCGATCATGGTCGAGGGAGCCGAGGTCGGTGACTGCCTGGCCGTCTATATCGAGTCGATGAAACCGCGCGGCGACGACCCGCACGGAGCGTGCGCGATGATCCCCGAGTTCGGCGCGCTGACCGGCACGTCGCTCACCGCGACGCTGAACCCGTCGCTGCCCGAGATCGTGCGGGTCGTCAAGGTCGACGAGGAATGGGTCTACTGGAGCCCTCGTGTCACCCTGCCCTACAAGCCGCACATCGGCACGCTGAGCACGTCACCGACGATCGATTCGATCAGCTCGCTCAACCCCGATAGCCACGGCGGCAACATGGATCTGCCCGATATGGGCCCCGGTTCGATCACGTATCTGCCGGTCCGCTCGCCCGAGGCGCGGCTGTTCATCGGCGACGCCCACGCCTGCCAGGGCGACGGCGAGGTCTGCGGCACGGCGATCGAGTACTCGTCGACGACGACAATCCACGTCGACCTGATCAAAGGCTGGACGATCGACTGGCCGCGGCTCGAGAACCACGAGATGATCATGTCGATCGGCAGCGCCCGTCCGCTGGAAGACGCCACCCGCATTGCCTACCGCGACCTGATCTACTGGATGGAGGCCGACTACGGATACGACCGCTGGGACGCCTACATGATGCTCAGCCAGTGCGGTCGCGTCCGGCTGGGCAACTTTGTCGACCCGAAATACACGGTCGGCGCCGGAATTCTCAAGACCTACCTGGAGCAGTGACATGGATCTCGGACTGAGCGGAAAGCGCGTCATCGTCACCGGTGGGACGAAGGGAATTGGCCGGGCGATTGCCGAAACGTTCGCCGACGAGGGTGCCGATGTCGCCATCTGCGCCCGCAACGCCGACGAGGTCGCCGCGGCCGTCGCCGCCTTGAGCGAGCGGGGAGTGCGGGCGACCGGTTGCGCCGTCGACGTCGGCGACGGCCCGGCGTTACAGGCGTGGGTGGCCGACGTGGCCGAAGAGTTCGGTGGCATCGACGCCGTGGTTGCCAACGTCAGCGCGCTGTCGATCGGCTCGGCCGAGGAGAACTGGCAGACGACGTTCAACGTCGACATCATGGGCGCGGTGCGGCTGGTCGATGCGGCGATGCCCCACCTGGAGCAGTCGTCGACACCATCGATCGTCACGATCGCCAGCGTGTCGGGCCGTGAGATCGACTTCGCCTCCGGTCCCTACGGAGCGTTCAAGGCCGCGTTGATCCACTACACGCAGGGCCTCGCATATCACCTGGCAGCGAAGGGAATTCGAGCCAACAGCGTCTCACCCGGCAACACCTATTTCCCCGGCGGCGTGTGGAACCAGATCGAACACGGCAACCCGGCCTTGTACGAGATGGCCTTGGGCATGAACCCGACCGGCCGCATGGGTACGCCGCAGGAAATGGCTGACGCGGCGGTCTTCCTGTCGAGTTCCCGAGCCAGCTTCATCACCGGCACAAACCTCGTCGTCGACGGTGCCCTGACCAAGGGCGTGCAGCTGTAGCGGGCCTCAGCGCATCAACGGACCCATCTCTGTCGGGCTGATGCCCAAGACGCGTTCGAGATTGCGGTGCAGGTTGACGATCCGACATTCCTCGGCTGACAGGGTCAGGTGTTGCAGCCCCGGTTGATGTAGGCCTCGCTGGGCGCGGGCGAAGTTGCCGACATCCTGGGAGAGCACCAGCCCGATCGGTAGATCGGCTCCGGGGGCCAGGGCGATGTCGAGCGGCCGGGTTGGCTCACTTTCCGCAGCGAGACGGTCGAACACGAAGGCGTCCATGATGGCGTGGTCTGGGTCGTCACCGGGCCGGGCGCGGACGACCGACAGGACGTCGGGGAACACCACCGCCGTCACATTCGGGAACAGGTTGTACTGCGCCATGTCGAGTAGTTCCGCGGTGTCGAACCGGTCGAAGTCGAGGCCGCGCCCAGCCTGAACGGTGCGGATTTCACGGGCGAGTGCGTCGCGCAACGTCTCGCCGTCGTTGATCTGTGGGTGAGGCCCGGCGGGCTCGGTGCTCTTGCGGCCAGCGCGCTCGCCCATCACGGTGACGAATGCCTCCCACACGCCCTGATCGTCGGGTCGCCGCCGAAGTCAGGGTGAGGCGACGCCGTAGGGCTGGGTCAACTTGCCGTGACGCGACCAGATCTGTTGCGGGGAGTTGACGTCGTCGGTCATCCCGAGCATCTCGCGGTGAATGCCCTGCACGTGGTACGTCTCGCTGAATCCCTCGATCAACGTTTTCCAGTTGCACTCGACCGGGATCGACACGAGAAAACGGCAGTGGAAATCCTCGATGCCACACCAGGCGATGTCGCCCGGCACATCTCCGAGGAAGTCGGCGAGCGATTCGGTGGTGGCGGTCGCCAGGTTGATGAATACCAACGGACCCCAGACGCCAACATGCACCGGGAACAGCCCGTAGTCGTCGTTGCGCAGTTCGCCGAAGCCCTTGCGCGACGGAACCTCGCGCAGCCGGCCGGTCAGATCCCACGTCCAGCGGTGATACGGACACCGCAGCTCGGTTGCCCCGGTGGTGCTTCCGTTGCACAGCTCGGAGCCGCGATGGCGACAGACGTTCTGAAACGCCCGCAGGC
>JANNNL010000013.1:0-8700 GCA_031398525.1 Actinomycetes bacterium
GCGCGTCGCCGATCGCGTCGGGTGCGATCCCCGAGCGACTCTCCCGCGTCGTTGGGTCGTTGCTCCTGGTCGGCGGGATCGTGGTCGCCTTCGGTACCGGGCGGTGGCAAGCCGCGGCAATCGTGGCGCTCTACGTTGCAGTCACCCTCGCCTACACGGTAGTGCTCAAGCACGTGGCCGTGATCGACTTGGTGACGGTGGCGAGTGGGTTTGTCTTGCGGGCCGTCGGTGGAGCAATTGCCGTCGACGTGTCCATGAGCAAGTGGTTCTTGCTGTGCACCACCTTCGGATCGTTGTTCATCGTGACCGGCAAGCGGTATGCCGAGATTCGGGAGATGGGTGACCGGGCGGCAACGACGCGGGCCACCCTGTCGGACTACTCACCGTCGTATCTGCGCCAGGTGCTCAGCATCTCGGTCGGGGCCACGATTCTGGCCTACTGTGTTTGGGCCTTCGAGACGGCCGAGATGGCTGGCGGAAGTTTTCCGTTCTACGAGCTGTCGATCGTGCCAATGCTGATCGCACTGCTGCGATATCTGCTCATCCTTGAGCAAGGCCAAGGCGGCGCTCCCGAGGAGGTCTTCCTCGCTGATCGACCACTCCAAGTATTCGGGGTGATCTGGCTCGTGGTATTCGGCCTCGGCGTGTACGTCGGCTGACAACATTCTGACGAAACCCGCCGTCGAAGGCGCGGGGCGGGGTACAGACCGCTTATCGTCGCCGCCCATGGATGCATGGATTCTCGACGAATCACCTGGTAGCTACCGGTGGGGGCAGATCGATTTGCCGTCCCTGGGCGCTGACGAGGTCCG
Source organism: Actinomycetes bacterium (assembly GCA_031398525.1). Lineage (GTDB taxonomy): Bacteria > Actinomycetota > Acidimicrobiia > Acidimicrobiales > Ilumatobacteraceae > JANMJD01. The sequence continues at coordinate 813 of JANNNL010000013.1, forward strand.
GGTGCGAGTTGTCACCAGCGCGCTGAACCACATGGATCTGTGGGTGCTGCGCGGGGCTCCGAAACCTCCCGTTCCCCACGTGCCCGGCTGCGATGTCGCCGGGGTCGTCGACGAGGTCGGCCCGTCCGTCACCCATGTCTCACCCGGCGACGCGGTCGTGATCAACCCGGCGGTGTCGCCGATTGAAGACATCGTCGCGCTGGGAAACAACAGCCCGATGGGCCCAGGGTTTCAAATCTACGGCGAGCATTGCTGGGGCGGCCACGCCACGTTCGCCCAGGCGCCGGGACGCAACGTGGTCAAACGCCCCGATCGCTCGTGGGCGGATTGCGCCGCCTTTCCGCTGGCATACCTGACCGCGTATCGCATGTTGCGCCGGGCCCGGGCGACCGCGGGGGAGACGGTTCTGGTCGTCGGCATCGGCTCGGGGGTGTCGTGCGCTGCGCTCTCGATCGCCCGCTCGATGGGTGCTCGGGTGATCGTCACCAGTCGCAGCGAGGCCAAGCGGGCAGAGGCACTGGGGATGGGGGCCGTGGCCGCCTACGACTCGAGCGCGGCGCGTTGGCCCGTACAGGCCGATGTGGTCATCGAGAGCGTCGGCCCGGCAACGTGGAACCAGTCGTTGCGGGCATTGAAGCCCGGTGGGCGTCTGGTGGTGTGCGGAGGCACGAGCGGTTCGACGGTCGAGATCAACCTGCCCCGATTGTTTTTTGGGCAGTTCGAGATCATCGGATCGACGATGGGCAGCTACGAGGAGTTCGACGATCTGGTGCGCCTGGTCGATCAAGGCTTGCCGATTCGCGTCGATCAGATCATTCCACTGTCGGAGTACCCCAGGGCGCTCGACCGCCTCGAACATGGTCAGCAACTCGGCAAGATCGTGTTGCAGCATGGCTAAGCGTATCGGCTGTCGGCTCGACCACGCAGCGAGCCGGTAGGGTCGAACTATGGCGATTCCCAAGGTCTGTGGTATCGAAACCGAGTACGGCATCGTCGTGCGCGGCGCCGATACCAACCCCGTTGCGGCCTCGTCGATGCTGATCAACGCCTATGTGAACACCTACTACCGGCAAGTCGGCTGGGATTTCGAAGACGAACATCCGGGCAACGACGCCCGCGGTTTCAGCCTTGACGTTGCCTATCCATCCGAGATCGAAACGCACTTGGTGAACGCCGTACTGACCAACGGGGCGCGCTACTACGTCGACCACGCCCACCCCGAGATCTCCACGCCCGAGTGCCGCGACGCCTACGAGGTAGTGCGGTTCGATCGGGCCGCCGAAGAGATCGTCATCCGGTCGATGGAGGCCGCTCGCAGCTATCTCAACGGTGCTGAGCTGGTCGTGTACAAGAACAACTCCGACGGCAAGGGCAACAGCTACGGCTGTCACGAGAACTACCTGATGGCACGGGAGTTGCCATTCGGTCGACTGGCCAGCCAGATCACCTCCCACTTCGTCACTCGTCAAGTGTTCTGCGGAGCAGGCAAGGTTGGATGCGAGCTGCCGGGAGTGTCGAACAGCGAGGTCCCGTTTCAACTCAGCCAACGCGCCGATTTCTTCGAGGAGGAAGTTGGCCTCGAAACGACCTTGAAGCGGCCGATCGTCAACACTCGTGACGAGCCCCACTGCGATCCCCAGAAGTATCGACGACTTCACGTGATCGTCGGTGACGCCAATATGAGCGAGGTCGCGACGTTCCTCAAGGTCGGGACCACATCAATCGTTCTGGCGATGATCGAGGACGACGTCCTCGGTGGCGACCTCGTGCTCGCCAACCCGGTAGCCGGCATCCGTCACATCAGCCACGACCCGACCCTCACCCGCACGGTCCGGCTGCGTAGCGGGCGCCGGGTGACCGCCATGGAACTGCAATGGGAGCTGTTGGAACGGGCGCAGAAGTACGAGCAGTCCCACGGGCTGGCCAGCGTTGGCGAGGCGTGTGGGGTCGACATCTTGTGCCGCTGGGAGCAGGTGCTCACCGGCTTGGAGCAGGACCGCTCGACGGTGGCATCGATCGTCGACTGGGTTGCCAAGGAGCGTCTGGTGACGGGGTACCAGGACCGGTACGGTTTGACTCCCGGAGACGTCCGACTCAAGGCGCTTGACCTGCAATATCACGACCTTCGCACCGAGCGTTCGCTCGCTCGTCGCGTCGGGCTTGAAACCATGGTCGCCCCCGAGGATGCGCTGCGGTCGATGACCGAGCCCCCCGAAACGACCCGGGCCTACTTCCGGGGGAAGTGCCTACAACGCTGGCCCGAGTCGATCGTTGCGGCCAACTGGGACTCGATGGTTTTCGATATCGGACGTGAACCGCTGCGCCGAGTCCCGATGATGGAACCCCTGCGCGGGACCGCCCAGCATGTGGCTAGCTTGATTGACAACAGCGAGACGGCAGCCGATCTGCTCGACAGACTCGGTTCGTAAGAGAGGTTGGTTCGCTCATGGCAGAACGCACACAGAAACAGAAGCCTGCACCGACGCGTACGGAGGAGACGTCGACCGAGGCTCCCGTCGCCACCAAGCAGGGCGAAAAGCTCAAGGCTGAACTCGACGACCTGCTCGACGAGATCGACGAAGTGCTCGAATCGAATGCCGAGGATTTCGTCAAGTCGTATGTCCAAAAGGGCGGCCAGTAGCCGACGTCCCGGCCATGAGCCGGGCAACGAGCAGCCCGTGAGCGGGCGCGTCGGCAGCAACCCCGAGTATCCTCGGCGTTACTTATGTCGATGCCCTATTTCACCCCGGGTGACGATCCCGGGCCGAGCTTTTCGACGCTGTTGACCCGAATCGGTCTCACAGCTCCCACGCTCAGCGCCTCGGAGCGCGATCTTGGCGTACCTCACGCCACCACCTGTGTCGCCATCCGTTACGCCGATGGCGTGATCATGGCTGGCGACCGTCGAGCGACGTCCGGCAACCGCATCTCGCATCGTTCGATGGAGAAAGTCACCGAGGCCGATCGCCACAGTGGTGTCGCCATTGCCGGCGCGGCCGGCCCGGCGATGGAAATGGTCAAGTTGTTCCAGTTGCAACTTGAGCACTACGAAAAGGTCGAAGGCCAGACGCTCAGCCTCGAAGGTAAGGCCAACCAACTGTCCATGCTGATCCGGGGCAACCTTTCCGCAGCGATGCAAGGAATGGTGGTGGTGCCCATTTTCGCCGGGTACGACCTGCGCCGCCGCACCGGGCGCTTGTTTGACTACGACATCACCGGCGGCCGGTACGAAGAGACTGACGTCATCTCGACCGGGTCGGGAAGCCTGCATGCCGGTACCGTGATCAAGGTGGGTTACCGCCACGGCATGGCCCGCGACGAGGCCGTTGATCTGGTGCTTCGATCGCTGTGGGAGGCTGCTGACGCCGATTCGGCGACCGGTGGCCCTGACATTTTGCGCGGCATTTACCCGGTTGTTGCCACGATCACGGCCGACGGCTTCACCCGCCTGGACGATGCTGAGCTCAAGACCCGCTACGAAGTGATCGCTGCCGCATTCGCGACGCGAGTGCAAAGCAATCCGAACAACGCAGGGGCTGCATCATGAGCGCACCGTTCTACGTCGCCCCCGAGCAGGTCATGAAAGACCGCGCCGACTACGCCCGCAAGGGCATCGCCCGCGGTCGGGCGTTGGTGGCCCTGACCTACGCCGATGGTGTGGCGCTGGTCGCCGAGAATCCATCGAACACGCTGCGCAAGGTGTCGGAGATTTATGACCGCATCGCCTTCGCCGGGGTTGGCAAGTACAACGAGTTCGACCAACTTCGTGTCGCCGGGGTGCGCGCCGCCGATGTGAAGGGCTTCCAGTACTCCCGCGATGACGTCGAGGCGCGGAGTTTGGCCAACAACTACGCCCAGATCTTGGGGCAGGTCTTCACCCACGAGATGAAGCCGTTGGAGGTTGAGATTCTTGTCGCCGAGGTCGGGTTCGAGGCCGGGCAGTATCAGCTGTTCCACATCCTCTACGACGGCACGGTCATGGACGAACGGCGATTCAGCGTGCTGGGCGGCGACGCCGATGCGATCACCAAGCGGCTCAACGAGGCCTTCACCGATGGTCTCGACCTGGCCGGCGCCGTGCGCGTCGGCACGGCGGCACTTTCAGGCCCTGAGCGGACGATCGCTCCGACCGAGCTTGAGGTCGCCTCACTGACGCGTACCAACGGCCGGCGCTGCTTCAAACGATTCGGTGACGACGATGTCGCTGCCCTCCTTGGCGTTGCCGCACCCGCTGCTGGTTGAGCCGCGTCGGCTTGGAAACTCGAACGTTCGTGCCGGGCGTACCAAACACTGCCGATGGCGTGTTCCACGGGTGACGGCTCGGTAGGTTGCGGGGATGGAGCGTCGCATCTTCGGTCTCGAGAATGAGTACGGGGTTACGTGTACGTTGCGCGGCCAGCGACGGCTCAGTCCCGATGAGGTCGCTCGGTACCTGTTCCGCCGGGTTGTGTCGTGGGGACGCAGTTCGAATGTGTTCCTGCAAAACGGGGCGCGGCTGTACCTCGATGTCGGTTCGCACCCCGAGTACGCCACCCCGGAGTGCGACTCGATTTATGAACTCGTCGTGCACGACAAGGCGGGGGAACGAATTCTCGAACAGCTGCTGGTTTCGGCCGAGCAACGCCTCCGTGAAGAGGGCATTCGCGGCACGATCTACCTGTTCAAGAACAACACCGACTCAGCCGGCAACAGCTATGGCTGCCACGAGAACTACCTGACGAGCCGCAGCGACGATCTCGCCCACTACGCCGAGGTGTTGATCCCGTTCCTGGTCAGCCGCCAGATTTATGCCGGGGCCGGCAAGGTGCTGCAGACGGCCCGAGGGCCGATCTACTCGATCGCTCAGCGGGCGGAGCACATTTGGGAGGGTGTGTCGTCGGCGACGACGCGCAGCCGCCCGATCATCAACACGCGTGACGAGCCGCACGCCGACGCCGAGAAGTACCGCCGACTGCACGTGATCGTCGGCGACTCGAACATGAGCGAATACACCACATTCCTCAAGGTTGGCGCGGCGGCGATCATTCTGCGAATGCTCGAAGATCCTCACATGCAGCTGCGCGACATGACGCTGGAGAATCCGATTCGGGCGATCCGTGAAATCAGTCACGACATGACGTGTCGACGCGAGGTTCGGCTGGCGAATGGCCGCGAGGTCAGCGCCCTCGATATTCAGCGGGAGTATCTCGACCGGGCCTTGCGGTTTGCCGAGTCACGCGGGCTTCCACCGCTGGAGCAACGGGCGCTGGAGATGTGGGAGCACTGCGTCACCACCATCGAGAACGACCCGTTGAAACTCGACCGTGAAATCGATTGGGTCATCAAGAACAAGCTGATCGAGGCGTACCGCGCCAAGCACGATCTACCCCTGGGCCACGCCCGGGTGCAGCTTGTCGACCTGCAGTATCACGACATCAGTCAGGATCGCGGCCTGTTCTACAAGCTGCAGGATCGGGGCATGGTCGAGCGGATCTGTACCGACACCGACATCCACGCGGCGATCGACATCCCGCCGCAGACCACCCGGGCCCGACTCCGGGGTGAGTTCATCAAGAAAGCCAAGGAACGCAAGCGCGATTACACCGTCGACTGGGTGCACCTAAAGCTCAACGACCAAGCCCAGCGGACGGTGCTGTGCAAGGACCCGTTCAAGAGTCGAGACGAGCGCGTCGAGAAGCTGATCGCCTCGCTGTGATCGGCACGGAGATCGCCGGCGCGGCGGACCCGGCCGAGCGCGAGCCGAAGACGAGCATCGGCCGGACGATCCGCGAGTGGGTGGTGGTCATCGCCGTCGCCTTGGGGGTTGCCCTGTTGATCAGGATTCGCGATCGCGCCGTTCGAGATCCGGGCATTTGTGGTCGTCTTTCCCTTCGGCCATTGGCGTTGGCTGTAGCCGCTCGGCGCCGTGAGGGTTGTACGGTGGGTCGCTCATGACCGAGGTGCCATACGTGACTGATGATCAACCGTCGATCGACTATCTGGGCGACGAGGATCAGTACGACGCCGAGTTGCCAGAGTCCTCGGGAGGCCTTGGCCGGGCCATTCGTGAGTGGGTCGTGGTCATCGCCGTCGCCTTGGGTGTCGCGTTGCTCATCCGCGGGTTTGCGATCGCCCCGTTCTACATTCCCAGCGACTCGATGTACGACACGCTGCACACCAAAGACCGCATTCTGGTCAACAAGCTGTCGTACCGGTTGCACGACGTGCGTCGGGGTGACGTGGTGGTCTTTGAGACACCCCCTGGGGTCGACTTCGGGGACTCACGGATTAAAGACCTGATCAAGCGGGTGATCGGGCTACCCGGTGATGTCCTGGAGATCCGCGATTGCAAAGTCTTCGTCAACGGGCAGCGGCTGGAGGAGCCGTACATCACCGGCGATTGCACCGAACCGGGCGACGAAGACTCCGACCCCGACCGCGACGGCCGGATCATCGTCCCCGAGCAGTCGTACTTCGTGATGGGCGACAACCGTCAGCCGTCGCAGTCGTACGACAGCCGATTCTGGGGATTCGTCAACGAAGACCTGATCGTCGGGCGAGCCTTCGTCGTGATCCTCCCGTTCAGCAACTGGCAGTGGTTGTAGCGCCGCCGGTCGGGTACTGGCTACGTCAGACGCCGCCGATTTCGTCGGTATAGACCGACATCATCCGGTCGACCCAGTCGCTGAACAGGCCGTCGACGCCCATCCGGAAGGCGGTTCGTAGCCCGTCCTCGAATTGAATGTCCCACGACAGGGCGAAGCGTTCGAAGCGGTGGAAGAGGGCGACCAAACCTCCGTTCCAGTCGGTGTGGTGCATGTTGATGCCGTCGATACCTTCGCTGGCCAGGGTCGCAGCTCTGCGCTCGGGGCCTTCCTTGATGCGGGCGAGGCGAGTCGATTCGATCAGTTTCACCTCGTCGGAAAGGTCGCGCAGCCCGGCGAGGCCGTGCCAGCTGGTTTGACACAGCCACAGCCGGGGCAGCAAGTCGGCACCGGCCTCGCGGATCGTGTGAATCACCGTCGGACCGGCGTCGGGATCCTTCACGTCGAGCGAGAGGTGAAACCCGGTACCGCAGGCGTCGACGAACTCGGCAACCGTGGGGATGTGGCCGGGCAAGGCCGAGCGCGGTACATCACGGATCGCCTGCTTGCGCAGTCGAGATTTGACGACGCCGTCGTGATCGAGCACGGCGACCCCGTCGGAGGTCAGCCACACGTCGCTTTCCAGGCCTGTTGCGCCCAGTTTGAGGGCCAGCCGGAACGACTCGATGGTGTTCTCGGGCGCGTGGGCGCGAGCGCCGCGATGGGCGAACGCAACCGGAGGGTCCATCAAGGAGGGGAGACGTTGCTGCACGTGGTGCATTGTCGCAGCGCCGACGTCACGTCGGCGAGCCATCCGCTGCAGCAGGACCGCGGAACCTCACGACCAGCCCGCGGTCCAGATAGTGTCAATGACGTGTTCAACGTGACCGGAGGCGAGGTCCTGATTCTCCTCGTCCTTGCCCTCGTGGTGCTCGGGCCCGAGAAACTCCCCGAGGCCGTACGGCGGTTCGCCAAGGTCTACGGCGAGGTCAAGAAGATGAGCACCGGGTTCCAGAGTGAGCTGCGCGAGGCCCTCGACGAGCCGGTCCGGGAGTTGCGCGAGACCGCCGACATGTTCAAGAAGAGCATCGAGGAACCAGCCACCATGATCCGAGAAGCGGTGCAAGGCCCGGCCGACGAGATGCGCAAGTCGGTCGACGACACCGTCGCCGCGGCGAAAGATGCAGCCACAACCGCCGCCGATCCATTTGGCAACGCGGCGGGCTTCTCGGCCGGCCCGAGCACGCCCTCGGTCACATCGCCCAACTCTCCGCCGGCCGAGACTGCGCCGCGTCCCGCCCCGGCGTTCGAGTCGGTTCGGCTGC
>JANNNL010000030.1:0-3269 GCA_031398525.1 Actinomycetes bacterium
CGAAGTCCGATGGGTACGAGAAGTCGATCCTGGTTCTCGGTAATCCGAATCGGGTCGTGCCCTCGGCCACGGTGAACCGGTCGGCCCACGACCCTTTCTCCTCCATGAACGCCGAGAGATGCATCGATCGCCGGCCGCTGACCGCCGCGTCGACTTCGGCTCGGGTCTTGCCGGCGATCATCTGGCCGGCGATGTCGGTGTTCGGTTGGCTGGCGTCCTTCATCAGGAAGATCTTCCCGTTCGACTGGTACTCCTCGGTGTCGTACGTGCGCGACATCAGCGTTGGGAAGTCGTACTCCTGAATCCAGCGTTCCGGGTTGTCGGGCTTGGTGCCTGCCACGCTGAGGAACGGGTGTGACACCGGGTAGCGGCCCACCAGATCGTGGTCGTTGCCGATGCCGTGCTCCCAGTGGAAACTGACCGAGGTCTGCAGCAACTTGGGGGCCTCGTACGCGCCGCTGCAGATGATGATCGTGTCGCCGCGCGACTTTACCGGTTCGGCGGTGATGGGGTCGAGGTACTCGACGTATGCGATTTTGGACTTCGACTCCTCCGTACCGAGCCGTAGCGCTGGCGCCTGGCCCAGGTAGGTGAGGTTGGTGTACTTCGGCTCGGCGAGCAGATCGTCGAGGATGTACGAACCCGAGAAGCGGGCCCCGATCGGGCAGTACTTGCAGGTGCCGGTCGCCATGCACTTGCGATATCGCGCCATCGGCATCCTGCCTGGGGTGATGCCGAGTCGGTCGAACGCTTCGACCATCTCGCCATCGGACTCGGTCCACGGATACGCCGGCATCGGATATGGTTTGCTGCGCCACGGGTCGTCATCGTCACCCCCGACCGACAGGTACTCCTCGGCCCGGCAGTAGTACGGCTCGAGTTCGGTGTAGCCGTAGGGCCAGTCGCCGCCGCCACCGGTGTTGGACTTGAGGTTGAAGTCTTCCGGTTTGAAGCGCATGCTCCATCCGCCCCAGTGCACGGTCGACCCGCCGTAGATCATCAATCGTGATCCCTTGGAGATCCACGGCGTCTCGCCGACCGAGTCGTTGTCTCCGTCGCGGTCGTAACAGTGGGCGTACGGTTGGGCGTAGGACACGACGTAGTCCCACCAATATCGCCGGTCCTTCATTGGCACGATCGGCCCGGCCTCCAACATCAGGATCGACGCGTTCGGGTCGGCTTCCAGCAGTTTGGTGGCGATGGTCGAACCGGCGACTCCCGAGCCGATGATGATCGTGGCGTAGTGATTGGTGGTCATGCGGTCGGGTGCCCTGATGCTGGACCCAGGTACACCCGCACGGGCTTGACCCGGTTGTATCGGGACCCGGCGATGAACCCCCGGTGGTTGACGATCTCGTCGGGTCGCAGGTCCGCCGGTTGGGGGGTGATGAAGTTCTTGAATCCACCGACCACGATCTGAACTCGAATGAACTCGTTGATCACGAACTGTTTCGCGTGGGCGAGGCGGGTCAACGGGGGTGCCATGTTGTCGACCCCAGACTCGAAGAACAGGGTGGGGAATGCGTTCGATTCGCCGTGCATGTCGATGACTTCGTCGAACACGTCCAATGCCGAGACGTACTCGGCGATGTAGCTCGGCCGGGTGGTGCACTTCTGGATCAGAAAGTCGAGCCACGAACTCCTCAACCCCGCGGAGTCGTGGGCGGTGTTCTGCCAGGTTTCGCCGATGGCGACAAACGCTCGCCACAGGCCGTCGATCTCGTCCTGGGTCGGGTGACGCGGGTCGGCGGGCAGGAGGGTCGGCCGCAACGGCTGGGCGCATATCGCACCCCCGATCAATGGCGGTGGTGCGAGCGCTGCGATAGCTGGACCAGCAGTGACCATGCTCCGTTGACCCCGTTTCGTAGCCCCAGACCGGGGCCGCATGGCCCGGTCGCGTGAACCTACCACGGCCCGCGACACCCGAATTCCGCCTCGTGGGGCGGGCGTGGGCGGCCGTGAACCCGGGCTAATCCAAGCGCTAACCCCGGGCGGCCATGGCGGCCGCGAGGCGGGGGCGGATGTCGTTGCAGGCCTTGCACACGTCGGCCGGGATGACGCCCCACCGCATCAGTTGACCGAAGACGATGCAACCCAGGCAGATTCCCAAGGCGGCTTCGAGGAGTGCGGCCCCGGTGAGCCCGGCGATCAAGGCGCTGGCCACGGTGTGGTTGCCCGCCAGCCATGCAATCGACGCCCCGACCGTGAAGACCACCCCAACGCCTTGGGCGAACCGCTTCGGGGGGCCGGGCACCAGACGATGCTCGCCGCGGATGCGAGGGGTAACGACTTGCGTCACGAGTCGGCCGAGCGGGCTCAGGCGGGGCCCGGTGAGGACTCGGGCGACGAAGCCGAACGTCAGCGGAATCAGCACCCAACCCGGGCGGATGACCAGGAAGATGACGGCCTGTAGCACCACGCCGGACGCAACGAGTCGGGCTGACACCTCGTTCACTGGATTGGGGAAGCTGAACAATTTCCGCACGCTTCGAAGCCTATGTTGACAAACCCGACCGGACAACTCGGGATTCGCTCCGGCCGGGTCGCATACCATGAGTCTTGCGGGACCGGACAATTCGGGATTCGTTCAGCGGGTAGCCTGACCGGCCGTGATTGAATCCCGGCGGCCCGCGTGACGCTCTTGCTGACGATCGACGAACCGGTTTGGGAACGCAACGTCTACCGGCACTTCGAAGCGCTGGGCGAACGCCTGATTCCGGTCGTCAAGGGCAACGGCTACGGTCTGGGCCGACGGTTCCTGGCCGAGTACGTCGCCGGGCCCGCAGTGGGCCACCCCGCGCCGGTTGCCGTCGGTACAGTTTTCGAAACGGCCGACGTCGTCGATGTCGCAGCCGAGGTACTGGTGCTGACCCCGACATTCGACGAACACCTCGATGGGCTGGCCCCCAACGTGACGCTCACGGTTGGCTCGCCCGAACAGATACGCCACCTGATCGATGTCGGCTGGCGGGGTCCGGTCGTAGCCAAACTCGTCAGTTCAATGTTGCGTCATGGCCTGGCGGGCCCCGTGGCCGACGATCGTCTCGACGTCGTTGCCTACGCCGTCCACCCTCCGCTCACCCTCAGATCCGGCGACCATCTCGCCGAGATAGAACAGATCGCGGCGGGCCTTCCCGTCGAGGCCGAGGTTCATGTCAGCCATCTCGGCATCGATGAATTCCTTGACCTGACGCGCCGCCGCAGCGATCGGACATGGAAACTGCGACTTGGTACCGCGCTCTGGCACGGCGACAAGTCGGCCCTGCATC
>JANNNL010000049.1:0-25548 GCA_031398525.1 Actinomycetes bacterium
TCTCGTTCAAGCTCCCCGAGGCGAGCGAGGCGATGGCCGACGACAAGCTGCGCAGCCTCCCCGCCGACTGCGGCGACATCATCGGCTGCGATACGTCGTGCCTGCTCCACATGCAGGCCCGCGCCGGTCACGAAGGCCACCAGGTCACTGTTCGCCATCTTGCAGAAGTCCTCGCCGCGGCGCTGCCCGCCAGCGTTACTGCCGACGAGGCTCGCTGATGTCGGCCGAGTTCACGCTGGCCGGTACGACCCTGCGCGAGCGCACCGCCCAGGCCACGAACGACGAGCGGCTGCGCGAATCGCTTGAGCGGGCGATGGGTCGCTTCGCCGGGGGACGAGTCGAAGCGATGAGTCAGGTGGACGATGCCGAGGCGTTGCGCAGCGCGGCCCGCCGTATCCGCCACGAGATTCTCTCGGATCTGCCACGCGTCGTCAGCAAGTTCGCCGAGCAGGCGATGGCCAACGGGGCCCACGTCCATTGGGCGCTCGACGCCACCGACGCCAACCGCTACATCACCGACGTCGCCAAGCGCACCGGGGCTCGCACGGTGGTCAAAGGCAAGAGCATGGTCGCCGAGGAGATCGGCCTCAACCACGTACTGGAAGCCGCCGGGCTCACCGTTGTCGAGACCGATCTGGGCGAGTGGATCATCCAACTCGCCGGCCACACGCCGAGCCATATCATCGCCCCCGCCGTGCACCTTGATCGTCACCAGGTCCGCGACATCCTGCAGCCGCAGGCCGACCCAGGAGTCACGCTGGAGCCCGACCCCGAGGCGCTCGCCGGGTTCGCCCGGGTGAAACTGCGCGAGGCCTTCCTGCAGGCCGACCTCGGGATTACCGGGTGCAACTTCGCCGTTGCCGAGTCGGGCTCGATCGTACTGATCGAAAATGAGGGCAACGGTCGGCTGGCATCGACAGCCCCCCGGGTGCACATTGCGGTGATGGGCACCGAGCGGATCGTCGAGAACTTCGCCCAGCTCGACCTGTTCCTCAACCTGCTCGCCCGGTCGGCCACCGGCCAACACCTGTCGGTGTACACCAACGTGATCACCGGTCCCCGTCGCCCCGACGAACTCGACGGTCCCGAGGAACTCCACATCGTCATCGTCGATAACGGTCGCAGCGAGCTGATCGGCACCGAGTTCGCCGAGGCGCTGAACTGCATCCGCTGTGGGGCCTGCCTCAATGTCTGCCCGGTCTACCGCCAGGTCGGCGGGCATGCCTACGGGTGGGTGTACTCCGGCCCGATCGGCGCGGTGCTCACCCCACTGTTCGCCGCCGAGCAGGAGGAGTCGGCCGAACTGGCCAACGCCTCGACGCTGTGCGGCGCATGTATGGACGCCTGCCCCGTACAGATCCCCCTCCAAGACCTGCTGCTTGGTTTGCGCCGCCGGAAGGCTGCCGATGCGGCCAAGGCGGAGAAGGCCGCCTGGCGGGCGTGGGCGCAAGCCTGGGGTCGCCCTGTGACGTATCGGGCGTCGATGAAGGGCATGGCCGCTGGCCGACGCCTCACGCGCCTGGTCTCGGCCCTCCCGGGCCTGCGTCGGTGGAGCGACGGCCGCGACGTCTTGAAGCCTGCGGCCCGATCTTTCACCGACTGCTGGGAAGCCGGGGAGTTGTGACCGTTACACGTAACTCGTTGGAGTCAGGCGACCGAGCGTCGTTCCTCGCCCGCCTGGCCGGTGGGCTGGTGGAATCCCCACCACTCAACCTGGCCCACCCGCTGCCCGGCCCGCTCGATGACGGGATTCCCACCGTCGTCAGTTCCCGCCTCGACCCGAGTGATCTGGTCGGATCGTTCTGCCGCAACGCCACCGAACTGGCCTGTACCGTGCACCGAGTCAACTCGTCGCAACTCGGCGACACGCTCGCCGAGATCGTCCGGCGTCACGGGATCACGTCGGCCGTCGTATCGATCCAGCCCGACATCGACCCGGCCGTCTCGGTCCTGCGTGAACTCGGCGTCACCGTCGAACACATGTCGAAGGCCACGAGCGCGGTGACCTCGATGGGCGTGACCAGCGCCGATGCGGCGATTGCCACCACCGGCAGCGTGGTTCAACACAGTCACACGGTCGGCGGCCGCACCGCCAGCCTGCTGCCCCCGGTGTTCTGCTGCATCGTTCCTGCCGCCTGCATCGCACCCACATTGGCCGACGTGATGGCGATATGGACTCCGGTATCCATGCCGTCGAACACCGTCATCATCACCGGGCCGTCGCGTTCGGGCGATATCGAGAGTGTCATCGTGCGCGGCGTCCACGGCCCGGTTGCCGTCGAACTCATCGTGATCGAGGTGACGTAGACCTCACCGGAACGCTCTTTACAACCGGGCAGATTTCATTTAGTGTTAAATACAAGAAACCGCCCGGTCAATTCCAGTTTGAGGTTCTGTACGTGGTCATTCTGCAGATGGTGTCGCCGACGAGTAACGGTGCAGGTCGCGCGTGGCATCTCGACGCTACCTGCAAAGGCCAGACCCGGCTGTTCTTCGCTCCTCGGGCTGAGCGCCCACAGGCCCGAATGCGCCGCGAGGCCCGGGCGAATCAACTCTGCGCGGTCTGCCCGGTTGCCGACCAGTGCCGATCATTTGCTCGTGAGAACCGTGAGTATGGCTACTGGGGTGGCGAGTCCGAGGAGATCCGTCACCTGGCCGGATTCACCGTCGCCGCCCCAATCGGGGTGCGATCCCACATGTTGTCGGCCTAACGCTCCACTCGCCCTACAAACTCTGGCAGACCCCTCGCGTATGGTGACAGGCGTGGTGGAGTTCGCCGACGCCGGTTCTGGCGTACCCCTGAGTCGTGAGGTCGCAAGCGCCAGAGGCGTTGAGCGCGCGATTGACGGCATCCGATTCGCGGTCGTCGATGTCGAAACGTCGGGGTTGTCTCCCCGCCGCAACCGGGTGTTGCAGGTCGCCGTGGTCACGGCGACTGCCGATGGCACCGTGCTCGACCGCTGGTCAAGCTATGTGCGGCCGCGTTGGCGGTGGATGTTCCGCCTCGGTCCCAAACGCATCCACCGAATCGAACGGTCGACGCTGCGTCGGGCACCCAAGCTCACCGACGTGATCACGCAATTCACGACCGCCATCGACGGTTCGGTGCTCACCGCCCACAACCTGAAGTTCGATCGGTCGTTTCTCGCCGCCGCAGCAAGTCGTGCTGGTCGTGAGCTTCCGATCGACCGTCAATTGTGCACGCTGGAACTGTCTCGTTCGCTCGATCCCGAGCGGCAGTATTCCCATGGGCTCGCCGGGCTCTGCCGCAGGTACGAGATCCCGCTGACCAACCACCACGATGCGCTCGCCGACGCCGAGGCGACCGTCGCCCTACTCCCCCACCTTCTCGCGGCCAGCGGCCTTGCGCACGTGGACGAGTTTGCTCAGTTCGTGCGGTCGTAGCGGGCCAGAATTGCCGCGGCCGTCGTCGCCGCCAGCGTCTGCCACGGCTCGGGTCCAACGGAAACCACCGCCGTGCCGGCCCGCAACAGCAAGCGGGCCAGCCACTGCTCGCTCGTCACATCGAGCACCAATTCCAGACGGCCACCCGCAAGCTCCGTTACCGCGCTCGTCGGGTAGCGCGCCGAAATCCACGACGCGCTCGCTTCAACCGTCACCCGGGCTTGGGGCAGATCGGTGCCGGTGAACCACCCCGTCGTTGTCTGCGTGACAACCGGGCGCGATGTGAATGATGCGCCGGTCCGTTCGACCGCGCTGACCCGATCGATCCGAAACGTGCGCTCGGCCCCCGAGCGCTCGTCGTCGGCCACGACGTACCAGTAGCCACGGTCGCTGAACACCCCAAGCGGATTGATCACCCGCTCGCTGGTCTCGTCGCGATTCGCAGACCAGTAGGTCATACGTAGCTGGGCCCGATCGTCAACCGCGGCAACGATGGCGTCGGTGTGCAGCGGCTGGTCGAGGTCGATTTCCAAACCGACGCCGCCAAGTGCCGCCTCGAGCTTGACCAGGGCACGGGCCAGCGGCCCGGTGGTATCGGCCCCGGGCAGCAGCAACGCGGCCCGACCGGCGGCGAGCAGGGCGAAACCCTCGGGGGCCGACAGCCGCAGTGGGCGGGTGAAGATGCGCGGCACCCCGGCGTAGACGATGCCTTCATCAACGAACAGATCGACGAGATCGCCGGGCTCATAGGGTGGCAGCCCACACATGGACACTCGTTCCAGATCGGCCAACACTTCCGACTCGGGGAGTTCAAACCGGGCCGCGACCTCAGTCAATGGCACCTCGCCGCGTTCCATGATCCACGGCAACATCACCAGCAGCCGGCGCAGCCGTTCACTGGCCGGCCGGGGGCCGCGCCGTTTGGGAACGCTCACGATCGCACCTCGGCGGCAGGGGTGGCCAGAGTTCGCAGCCAGGCGATGAAGTCGGCGCGAATCTCGGCTGGTCCGAGCACTTCGGCGTGGGTCAACAGCCCGAGCAGCCAATGGCGAAATGAGGCCGGATTGGTGCAGGGAACCTCGACGACGATGCCGGCGGCCCTCCGTTCGATGACGGCGGCCGACCCGAGCTCGCGTTCGATGGCCTCGGCCCGAGTGCCGTCGACCAATACCTGTGCGGTTTGGACGGCGAACTCGCCGGTCACCATCGTCTTGGGGTCGCTCGGCAACGCCGTGCGCGGGTCGAAGTCGGCGGGTCGTTCAAACGCTCCGGGAGGGCCGACGGTGACGGTTCCCTCGATCCGGTCGGCGCGAAACGTTCGCCGTTCCCCGCGAATCTCGTCATGACCAACGATGTACCACACCCCGTTACGGGCCAGCAGCGAATATGGCCGCAGGACCCGCTCGGCGTCGCTGCCGCGGTACACGAACCGGGCGACGCGACGCTCCGACGACGCCTGAAACAACGCCGGGAGCGCGACCAGGGCCGGCAAAGTCGCTTCGAGCTCCACCGGGCGACGCTGGTCGTCTGCACCGAGTTTCCAGATCGCCTCGGTGCCCCATTCGGTACCGGTTCGTACCGCGGCAACGGCGAACTGCAAGGCCTGGCGCTCGGCGTCGTCGAGCCCCAGGTCGCCCAGTTCGTAGCGCGCCCGATCGACCCGATATGCAGTCTGACCAGCCCGATCTCCGGCGAGCACGTTCTGCTCAATGGGGATGCCTTCGGCGCGCAACAACGCCTTGTCTCGTTCGAATGCGGTACGTCGGCTGATCTCGTTGTCGGGGTATTGCCCTGCGAGTTCGGTGGCAATCTCGACGAGCGTCAATGGGCGGCGGGTCTCTAACAGCAGCGCCAACAGGTTGGTCACACGCTCCAGAACATCGGCCACAGGTTCCGAACGTTAGTTCGAATCAGCTCGCGATGCCGCAATGGCCTGCTGGACCGCGGCGACGACCTCATCGGAGCTCGCCCCCGGACTCAACACCGCGGCAACTCCAGCCTCGATCAGCTTCGGGATGTCGAGCGGTGGCACGATGCCACCGACGACGACCGGGATGTCGGATCCCCGGGCGCGGAGCTTCTCGACCACCAGCGGGGCGAGGGTCATGTGCGCACCCGACAGCATCGAGAGACCGACCGCATCGACGTCTTCGTCGACTGCGGCGGCGGCAACCTTCTCGGGCGTTTGGAACAGTCCGGTGTAGATCACCTCGTAGCCGGCATCGCGCAGCGTCCGGGCCACGACCTTGATTCCCCGGTCGTGGCCATCGAGGCCAACCTTGGCGACGAGCACTCTGTCTGACATCGTGACCTACTTCGTGTGGTAGTCGTAGAAACCGCGGCCGGCCTTGCGGCCGAGCAAGCCCGCCTCGACCATACGTGACAGCAGCGGAGGAGCGGCATACAGCGGCTCCTTGAATTCGGCGTACAAACTGTCGGCGACGGCAACCATCGTGTCGAGGCCGATCAGGTCGGCCAGGTGCAGCGGTCCCATCGGATGATTGCAGCCTTCGACCATGCCCGTATCGATGTCTTGGGCCGTGGCGAAGCCCGACTCCATCATTCGGATGGCCGACAGGATGTAGGGCACCAGCAGGGCGTTGACGACGAATCCGGCGCGATCTTTGCTGTGAATAACCCGCTTGCCGAGCTGATCGGTGGCGAACGCCGCGGCGCGGTCGACCGTCTCTGGTGCGGTCAACAGACTGGTGACCAACTCGGCGAGGCGCAGGACCGGCACCGGGTTGAAGAAGTGGATGCCGACGACCTGCTCGGGCCGTTGCGTGGCGATACCCAGCTTCATCACCGGGATCGACGAGGTGTTGCTCGCCAGAATCGCTAGCGGATCAGCGACCACCTTGTCGAGAGTCGAGAAGACCTCGGTCTTCAAACCCTCGTCCTCGATCACCGCCTCGACCACGAGTTGCCGATCGGCGAAGTCACCCAGGTCAGTGGTGAAGGTCAACCGTGCAATAGCCGCGTCGCGGGCCTCCTCGGTCAGCTTTCCCGAGCGGACCCCGCGGTCCAGCGACGTCGTCAGCCGTTTCTGGCCGGCCTCGGCGGCCCCGGCGTTGATCTCACGGACCATCACATCTAGCCCCGCCCGGGCGCACACCTCGGCGATACCGGAGCCCATCAGGCCGCAGCCGACCACTCCTACTCGTTCAATGGCACGTTCAATCGTCATCAAGTATCGAAGCTAGCCGGTGACACCGCAAGCCCCCATGGTCCCGCCTGCGGCGCAAGTTCCGCGGGGTTCGGCTCAGAGCGCTGATTGGCGGCGGCCGATGCGCCGAGCGAAGTCGTCAAACTCGGACGTCACCTCGGTGGCAACCCACATGCGATTCCGCTGAACAGATGTCATCTCGGTCAACACCCCGGCGGCGACAAGCCGGTCGACGACCCGATAGAAACCGGCCGAATCAACCCCGGGCGCTCCGTGATGCGTCGACGAGATCACCGGCTGGCTAATCAACCCATCAAGCAAGCGTCCGGTGATGGAACCGGTGCGCTGTCGGATCCGCCGGTCCCAACTACTGCGCAATCGATCGAGTTCCTGGCCCATCACCGACGCTTCGACCGCACCTCGGTCGGTCGCATCAGCGATGTGCAGAAGGTACGCGTCCAGGTCACCCTGCCGATATGCACCAAGCGACTCGAAGTACCCGTCGACGTCGGCGAGCAACGCCGATGAGGTCGGCACCACCACCTGGCGGGCCAATCCCCGGCGCCGCAGAATCGCGTGAATCAAGGCGCGCCCGGTTCGACCGTTTCCATCGGTGAACGGGTGGATCGTCTCAAACTGGGCGTGGGCGATCGCCGCTTGGGCCAGGATCGGCACATCAGGTCAGCCATTAGAGCGTCGACGAACTCGGGCGCGGGCGGCACGAAAAGTGCATCGCGGGGGCAGCGATCCGACCCACCGATCCAGCTTTGCACGTCCCGAACCTTTCCTGCCCAGGCACCCTCATACGGGTCGGCCACCATGAGCGTCCGGTGAACATCAAGGATGCCTGCAAGGTCCAGCGAACCTGCCTCAGCCAGGTGGACCGCTCGTTCCATGGCGGCGACGTTGGCCCACACCTGAGCAGCCGCCGATCGCGACTTCGCCTCGCCGATCGCAGCAAGCCCGAGGTCACGAGCGTTCGTCGCCAGATGTTCAATCCGGGAGGAACCCACCGATTCCGAACGCAACAAAGCGCTCGACACCCCCGACAACAACGGGCCGACCGACGTGTCCAGCGCGGCAACCGCGCTACCGGCGCGCTCAAGGGCAACGACAACCTTCGACGACAACTCGATCTCTCGGTCACCGATCAGCGGTGGCCGCGCCGATGCGTAGTCCCGAAACAGTCGGTCAAGACGCGCAGGCGGTCGTTCCCCAGCCCAATCCCAGACACGCGGCTCCCATCCAACACCTGGCCACGACTCCCCGCTGATACTCATCGAACAACAAGTATAGATCTCCTTACTTGCTGTTCGTGGTGATAACAACAAGTAAGGAACGGAGTACTCGTTGTTATCGAGGGTTCCGGACCTTGGGACCCTCAGGCGAGTTCGACGTGGAGGTCGAGACGTTTGAGGCCGCGGAGCATGAAGCTCGGGTGATATGCGAAGTCGTTGGTGTCGGCGAGTTCGACGGATTTGACCCGGCGGGCGAGCAATTCGAAGGCCACTTGCATCTCGACGCGGCTGAGCGGCGCACCAAGGCAAAAGTGGATGCCCTTACCGAAGGCGACGTGCTCCTTGTGGTTCGAGCGGTCGGGATCGAACCCATCGGGATCGTCGCCCCACACCGCAGGATCACGATTGGCTGCGGCATACATCAGAATCAGTCGGGCACCCGCGGGCACGGTACAGCCCTCGATCTCAGTATCCCGCGTGACTTTGCGGAACATGCCCTGCGTCGGCGTGGAAAGCCGCAGCACTTCCTCGGTCACCGCCGCGGCTCGACCCGCCGGGTCGGCGCGCAGCCGCTCCCATTGCTCGGGATGGCGGGCCAGGAGCATCATCCCCTCGGTCAACGCCTTGGTCGTCGTTTCGTTGCCCGCCACCAATAGCTGCTGCAGGATCGACAGTGCCTCGGCAGTCGCCAGCGGTCGCTTGCCGTCAGCCTCGCGGAGCGGATCGGTCTTGTCGGCGTCGATGCGGGCCTGGACCAGGTCGCTGATCAGGTCGCCGGTCGGCTCGGCGCGCCGCTTGTCCATCTGAGCGGCGAAGTACAGCTGGAACTCGAGGATGCCGTGATAGGCGGCGACCCGCTGGTCGTCGGTGATCGCCGTGCCAATGTTGGCAATCGAGTCGTCGCTCCAGCGCTTGAAGTCGGCCATCCGATCGTTGGGCACATTGAGCACTCGGGCAATCGCCTCGATCGGCACCGGTATGCCGAAGGCGGTGACAAAGTCGATCGTCCCCGAGGCCGGGAAACCGTCGATCAGTCGATTGACGATCTCCTCCAGCGGTGCGCGCAGCTCGGTCATCCGCCGCGGCGTGAAGTACGTGGCCACCGTTCCCCGAAATCGGGTGTGGTACGGCGGATCAATCGTCAACATGGTCGGTAGCTGCGGCCATCCGTTGGCGAGGATGGCCTTGATCCGCTCGATGACGTCGCCCTTCGGGGGCTCCCCCGCCGACCCGAAGTTGTTCGAGAATGTCTGCGTGTCGCGCAGAATCGGGGTGATCAGTTCGTGCCGGGTGACCAGGTAGAAATCGGTCCCCGCCACGTGATGCACGGGCGTCGTCTCTTGCATCTTGCGGTAGTAAAGATGCGGGCATTGCTGCACGACCGGATCAAACGGGTTGAACCGGCTGAGGTCCACGGTCTCGGGCGTTACATCGGCCATGCCCCAGTCTCGCGGCGTTTGGAACGGCACTCGCTACCAGACCGGCTCGGTGGCCGCTCGGGCACCGGCGCCGAGTCCATCTGATGACACACTGGGTGGTGTGGACAGCTGGATGGGGCGCCTGACGTCACGACGAATGTTTCTGATCGGATCCATCACGACCGTCGTCGCCGCCTGCAGTTCGACGGAGCAGTCGGACCAGATGGAACCCGATGCGACGGCAACTGCGACGACCGCCCCCGCCGCGCCAGCATCGACCGGCCCGCCAACCACGACCGCGGTAGCGACGACCGAGCCGGCGGCCGAAACGACCACCGAGACCGTGCCACTGCCCGTCTACACCGGCACCGTCGATCCGTTCACCCTCGGCGTGGCATCCGGCGATCCCGACCTTGAGTCGGTGATCCACTGGACGCGCCTGGCGCCCGCCGATACTTCACTCGATGGGACGATTGCCGTCACCTTGGAGGTGTCGTCGGACTCGGCGTTCGACCTCATTGTCTCAACCCAAGATCTGACCACCGACGCCACCCAGGGCTACAGCGTTCACGGCCTGACCACCGGCCTCGACACCGACACCTGGTACTGGTATCGGTTCCGCACGGGGAAATTCACCAGCCCGGTTGGCCGGAGCCGGACGACCCCCGCTCCGGGTACGCCTGCCGACCAACTCATCTTCGCCACCGCGTCGTGCCAGCATTTCGAGTCGGGTTTTTACACCGCCCACGCCGACATTGCCGCGGCGGGCGTCGACCTGGTCGTCTGGCTCGGCGACTACATCTACGAGGGCGACGCTCGACCGGTCGCCGAGGGCAGGGTCCGCGCCCACGAGGGTCCCGAACCCACCACGTTGGACGCCTATCGAGCTCGCTACGCCACCTACAAGTCCGACCCGAACCTGCAAGCCGCCCACGCCGCCTGCCCGTGGCTGGTGATCTGGGACGACCACGAGGTGGAGAACAACTACGCCGGCAACACCGCCCAAGACGACACCGAGTTGAACGATCGTAGGGCCGTGGCGTACCGCGCCTGGTGGGAGAACACCCCCACCCGCCTCGAGGCACCGACGACGGCCGACGCCGTGATCTATCGGGGGTTCGGGTGGGGTTCGCTCCTCGACATGTCCCTGCTCGACACCCGCCAATACCGCACCGACCAGGCGTGCAACGACGTCACCTTGTCGACCGACCCGCCGTGCCCCGAGACCTTCGACACCGACCGCGCGATGCTCGGCACCGAGCAGCGCGAGTGGCTATTCGGCCGAATGGGCAAGGCGGGAACGATCTGGAATGTGCTCGGCCAACAGGTCATTCTCGGCAACTTCACCCTCAATGGGGCGGTGCTCAACTTCGACCAGTGGGACGGGTATCCGGTTGAGCGCGACGCGGTGTTGCAGACGGTCGTCGACCAGAAGGTGCCCAACTTCATCGTACTCAGCGGTGATATCCACTTTGCCGGCGTCGGCAATCTCCGAGCCCCCGGTGGCACCGGCACGGCGCTGATCGGGGCCGAGTTCGTTGCCACCTCGATCTCGTCGAGTGGCAACGTCGACCCCGGATTGGTCGATCTGGTCAAGTCGATCGGCGATGTCGTCGATGCCGATCTGGTCCACCGGGGGTGGATCAAGCACACCGTCACGCCGACCGCGTGGTCAGCCGAATACCGCATCGTTGCCGATGCCTTGGTGCCCGATTCAACCGTGTCCGTCTTCAACACCTACGTCGTCGAGGCCGGTACGCCCGGCATCCGCCCCTGAACCCCTTTGAGAGGAATTGTCGTGAATATAGGACTCCAGTATGAAGGACGCGTCGCCGTGATCACTGGGGGCGCGAGTGGCCTTGGGGAGGCGACCGCCCGTCTACTCGTCGCCCACGGCGGCAAGGTCGTGATCGCCGACTACGGCGTCGAGCGGGGCGAGGCGGTCGTCGCATCACTCGGTGACGCCGCGCGCTTCGTTCGGTGTGATGTCACCGACGAGTCCACGGTGGCAACGGCTATTGACACCGCTGTCGATACGTGGGGTCGCCTCGATGGCGCGTTCGCCAACGCCGGGATCGTCGGGGTCGTCGGCCCGATCGCCGAAACCGACATGGACAACTTCGATCGCACGATGGCGGTACTTGCCCGCGGCGTGTTCGTCACGATCAAGCATGCGGCCCGGGCGATGCAGGCCTGTGGCAACGGTGGGTCGATCGTGGCCACATCAAGCATCGCCGGGGTACAGGGCGGCCTTGGCCCCCACGTATACGCCATGGCCAAGGCAGGGGTCATCGGCCTCGCCCGCTCGGCCGCGTCTGAGCTGGCATCGTCTGGCATCCGCGTCAACGCCGTCGCTCCTGGTTCGATCGCCACGAGCATGACCGCCCACGTGATGGCCGGCGACCCCGACGCCATCGAGAAGGTCACCGCCCATATCGCGGCGAAGTCTCCCCTCGGCCGCGCGGGGCACGCCGATGACATCGCCAACACCGTGCTGTTTCTCCTCGGCGATGCCGGTTCGTACATGACAGGCCAGACGCTCGTTGTCGACGCCGGCGTCACCAGCGGGGCCTCGATGACCGCCACCTGGAGTGCCAGTCGAATGGTCATCGCCCGCTGAATCAGCCCAGACCGAACTCCTTCGGCACCCCCCGACACGTTGGTGGTCGTCGGGATCCCCGCAAGGTCCCGTTGCGGGAAATCGGGAGCTATCGCCCGTGGGAGCACGGAGGCCATCTCGTCCTCGAGGTGTGGCTCCGCACCGTGCAGGTTTGCGGCGTCAGGCCAATCCCGAGCGGGGGTTCGTCAGCCCAACGACCGGCGTGTCGGTCAGTGTCGAGGGGCTCGAGCTCGTCATCCATGATCCAGACGGCGGCCGACGGTGGCTGTGGCTGCTCGACGAAGCCCTGCTCTTCGACGAATCAATCCTTCGCGCCGAGGAGGCCGCGATTCAAGCCGGCTCCGCAATCCTTCGAGCCGATGAGGCAATCCTTCGAGCCGATGAGGCACAGCTGCAGGCCGATGCGGAGCAAACGCGAGCGCAGGCGGCCGAAGACCGGGTTCGGGAGCTCGAGGGCACTCCTCGCCGCTCGTGGCGACGAAGCAAACCCGTAGTACCCGGTCAGTCTTCCCAGGTACGGAACACATCGAGCAGTTCGTCCATCATGTCGGGCTCGATGTCGTCCTCACGCAACCGACCGGTGAGCGCGATGGTCGCCCGGAGCTGCTCGACATAGCCGGGGCAGGCATCACACATCGCCAGGTGCGCGGCCACCCGCTGGTGAATCTTCTTCGGCAGCGTGCCTTCGATGTAGTCGCTGATCAACTCGACCATCTGCTGACACATCAACTTCTTGTCACGGAGGAACGGGAGTCTCATGCCCCGGCCCCCTCTCGCTCGAGGTGCCGTTCAAGCGCGGCTCGAACTCGCGACCGGCCGCGGTGCAACAGCACGCGTTGATTGGCCTCGGTGATTTCGAGCGCATCACAGACTTCGGCTGAGGTCCATCCCTGTCGGTCGCGCAAGATCACCACCATTCGTTGAGTCTCGGGAAGTTGTCCCAATGTCTCATCGACGAATGCCAACGTTTCACTTCCCGCAAGAACATCCAGCGGCGTTGCGCCCCATTCCGCTGGAGCGCTGCGCCACATCCCCATATTGTCGAATCGATCGGGGTCGACCGCCGGGCCGTCGTCGTCGCCGAGCGAGCTGAACGGCACCGAGCGACGTTCCTTCACCCCGCGGGTCTTGGCCCGATTCGAGGCGATGCGAAACAACCACGTCTTGAACGACGATCGCCCCTCGAACCGGTCGATGCCCTTGATCACCCCAAGCCAAGTCTCCTGCACGACCTCTTCGGCCGACGCCCGGGTGGAGACATGAGCACGAGCCACGGCGATCAACGGCGACTGGTAGCGGCGGACCAATTCGCGAAAGGCGGCCTCGTCGCGAGATTGCAGTCGACGAACGAGATCCTCGTCGGTGCTCTCGATCGGGCCAGTCATACCACTGCAGACCGTAGCCGCCGGACCGGTCCCTCACCGGGGATCATCCCCCGTTGCGCATCTCGCGATACCAGGCAATCGAGGCAGCGGTTGAGCTGTCGTGCGCCTCGGCGGCGGGCAAGTCGGCGGCGGTCAGTTCCGGGGTGATGCGGTTGGCGAGGGCCTTGCCCAACTCCACGCCCCATTGGTCGAACGAGTTGACGCCCCAGATCGCGCCCTGCACGAACACCTTGTGTTCGTAGAGAGCGATCAATTGGCCGAGAACCGACGGCGTCAACCGCGGCGCGAGGATCGTCGTCGAGGGGTGATTCCCTTCGAACACCCGGTGCGCCACCTGGTGTTCAGGCACCCCGTCGGCGACCACCTCGTCACGGGTTTTGCCGAACGCCAACGCCTCGGCCTGGGCAAACAGGTTGGCAATCAGCAGATCGTGGTGCTCCTGATACGGGTGGTTCGGCTGGCCGAACCCGATGAAGTCGCACGGGATCAGCCAACGACCCTGATGGATCAGTTGGTAGAACGCGTGTTGCCCGTTCGTTCCCGGCTCGCCCCATACGATTGGACCGGTGGTATGGGCGGCGGTCGTTCCATCGAGTTCGACCGACTTGCCGTTCGATTCCATATCGAGCTGTTGGAGGTAGGCAGCAAACCGGCTGAGTTCCTGGGAGTACGGAAGTACGGCCTGCGACTGAGCACCGTGAAAGTTGGCATACCAGACGCCCAGCAGAGCCATGATCACGGGGGCGTTCTCGGCGAGCGGGGCTTCGCGGAAGTGCCGATCGACCGTGCGCATTCCGGCGAGGAACTCCCGGAAGCGGATCGGGCCGACGGCGACGACGAGCGACAGGCCAATGGCCGATCCGACCGAGTACCGGCCGCCTACCCAGTCCCAGAAGCCGAACATGTTGTCAGTGTCAATGCCGAACTCGGAGACCTTGGTGGCATTGGTCGACACCGCGACAAAGTGCTTCGCCACCGCGTCGTCGCCAAGGCGTGCGGTCAGCCATGCCCGCGCCGTCCGGGCGTTGGTCAGTGTCTCGATTGTCGTGAACGTTTTGGAGGCAACGATGAACAGGGTCGTCGCCGGGTCGAGATCGGCCAGGTTGCGAGCGATGTCGGTACCGTCGACGTTCGACACGAACCGGCAGGTCAGGTCGGGCGAGGCATAGTCACGTAACGCTTGGTACGCCATTGCCGGGCCGAGGTCGGAGCCACCGATCCCGATGTTGACCACGGTGCGAATCGGTTGGCCGGTCGCCCCACGCCAGACCCCGGTTCGCAACCGGTCGGCAAAGTCGCACATCCGGTCGAGCACCTCGTGAACGTCGGGTACGACGTTTCGGCCGTCGACCGCATAGATGTCGTCGGCCGAGCTGCGCAAGGCGACATGGAGCACGCTGCGCTCCTCTGTGACATTGATCGCCTCGCCGCGGAACATGGCATCCCGCCGCTCCTCGACCGGCCGAGCGGCGGCCAACGCGAGCAACAGCTCAACGGTCTCGGTCGTTGCCCGGTGCTTCGACCAATCGATTCGCAAGTCGCCGACCGTCGTCACCATGCGAGACGCCCGGTCGGGGTCGTTGGCGAACAGACTGCGCAGGTTGGTCGACGACAACTGGTCGCGATGTGCGCCGAGCGCAAGCCATTCGGAGGATTCGGAGAGCATGGACATCGGCGCGACGCTACCCCGTGAGCCCCACGGTCAATCGCCGGGCTGAGCGAACGACCGGATCTTCGAGCAGGCCGCCTCGTCGGCGAAAACCGTGGTGCCGGGTCGACGCACCCGGCTGATCGGCAGGTCGCGTTCCAGCAACCAGCCAAGCAGCGGGACGGCCTTGGCTTCTCCGGCCAGCACCACGATCCGCGCTCGTGCCGCGTTGACGACCGATGGGGTGAGGGTCATCCGCACGTGACCGTTGTACGTCTCGCTGAGGGCGACGGGAAGCCCAGAGTCGATCACCGAGTCGCCTGGCGGCCAGCTTGCCGTGTGCCCATCGTCGCCGAGACCCAGATGGATGATGTCGAACCGCGACGGCAGGCTCGCCGCATACCGAGCAGCCCCGGCCGCGAGGTCATCGGCGGTCACGGGCATCGCATGCAGTTGGCCGGCGGAAACCGGCAGGGTCGCAAGCATCCCTTGATTTCGAGCCGGGTCACCATCAGGAGCGACGCGTTCGTCCACCTGCCAGACGCACACATTCCCCCAGCTCACCGGCATCAACGACATCACGCGAAACATTTCGGCCGGAGTACGCCCGCCGCTGACCGCAATGTTCGCAACACCACGGCGACGAACCGCGTCGTTGATTCGTCGCATCAGCGAGTGGGCCGCGGCGACAGCCACTGCCTCGGAGTCGGGAAACACGCGGATCTCCATCGCCCCAGGTTCGCGCACCGCACCGGTGCTCCTACGTCAATAGGGCTGGCGCTGAGAACAGCTCAGTCGGCGGCAGCGTCGTCGATTTCGGAGCCGCCGAGGTAGCTCGATTCGAGGAGGGCGCGGTTGGCCGCGAGTTCCTTGGCGGAACCTTCCATCATCAGGTTGCCGTGGTTGAGCACGTAGGCCCGATCGGCGATCTCCAAGGCGAGGTGGACGTGCTGCTCGACGAGGAGGATCCCGGCACCGGTGTCGGTGGCGATCTGGCGCAGCACGGGAAGCAGGCGCTCAACGATGATCGGCGCGAGACCGAGGCTCATCTCGTCGACCATCAGCAATTTGGGCTTGGTCGTCAGTGCCCGGCCCATCGCCAGCATCTGCTGCTCGCCGCCCGACAACAGCCCGGCCTTGCGGTCCATCAAGTTTTCCAGCGCGGGGAAGTACTTCAGCGCCTGGTCGACATCAGACGAGCCCTTGGCCGCCCCCAATCGCAGGTTCTCTTGCACGGTGAGCTGGAAGAACAGTGACCGATCCTCGGGTACGTGGGCGAGCCCGTCACGAGCGATCAAGTGGGCGCGGCGACCCTTGACCGAGCGACCCATCACCTTGATGTCGCCGTCGAGCACCGGAATCAGCGCCGAGGTGGTCAGCAGCGTCGTGGTCTTACCGGCGCCGTTCGGCCCGAGCAGGGCGACGATCTCACCCTCGTCGACGTGAATGTTCAGACCACGGACCACCGGCACACCGTTGTAACCCGAGGATAGATTCTCGATTTCGAGCAGGGCACCCATCAGTGTTCCTCCTTGGCCGACTGGCCGAGATAAGCCTCGATGACCTGCGGGTTTCGTTTGATCTCGGCCGGGGTTCCTTCGGCGATCTTCACCCCCGAACTCGATGACGTAGATGTAGTCGCAGACGTTGAGCACGAGGCCCATGTCGTGGTCGACGAGGAAGATCGTCGACCCGGCATCGATGATCTGGCGCAAGCGGCCACCGAGTTCCTGCGATTCGGCCGTATCCAGACCGGCGGCCGGTTCGTCCATGCAGACCAGTGACGGACGAGCGGCCAGCGCCCGGGCCGCCGAGACCAGTTTGCGTTGACCCTGGCTGATCTCGTTCGGCATCTTTTTGCGCAATTCGGAGATGCCGAGCACATCGAGCGCCCACGAAACGCTCGAGCCATCCTGCGACCGTCGCGGCCGGATCAGATCGAGCAGGAAGCCCTTGGCCGACGCTTTCTCCGCGGCGACCTGCAGGTTCTCTTCGATCGTCAGGTCGTCGAACAGTTCCAACGACTGCCACGTGCGCCCAAGACCGAGGCGAGCTCGGCGGTGGGCCGGCAGATCGCCGATCTCTGTGCCATCGAACATGATTCGACCGGTGGTCGGAACGAAGCCGGTGATCCCGTCGATGAACGTCGTCTTTCCGGCACCGTTGGGGCCGATCAGCCCGACGAGCTGGCCCTTTTCAACCTTGAAATCGACCTCGTTGACGGCCTTCAGACCGCCGAAGGTCACGGACATACCGAAGGTTTCCAGCAATGCCATCTCAGTGACCTCCGGTAGCGACAGGTGTAGAAGATGAGGCACGTTTACCTCGCAGGGCCATACCGACCTCGCGAACGGCACCGGCGACGCCCTCGGGATTCTTGACTGCGGTAAAGATCAGTCCGATGCCACCGAGGATCAGCGTGAACTCCGACGGAACGCCAACCACCTCGGCGAGGAAAGTGAACAGCAGCCCGCCACCGACGAGCAGCCCACCACTGATCGCGCCGTACACGCTGGCGATCCCGCCGAGGTAGGCAAACGCGAAGTAGGTCAGCGAATCGAGATAGTCGAACTTGTCAGACGCCACCGTGCCGCTGCGGTAGGCGAACACCGCTCCGCCGACGCCGGCAATGAACGCCGATACTCCGAAGGCGAGCAGCTTGTTCCCCGACACGTTGACCCCAGCGGCCGCCGCGGCGCGCTCGTTCGAGCGAGTCGCCAGCCATCGGCGACCGGTCGCCGAGCGCCGCAGATTGGCAACGCCGTAACACAGCAGGACCACGACGACCAGGCAGAACACGGCCGTCATCGGATTCGGTTGTTGACCATCGCCGGCGATGACCCCGAGAATGCGGAACTTCACGTCACGGGCCTGGGCAAAGACCTTTGGCGTCTGCACCGGAGCACCCTTGAACCCACCGGTCACCGACGAGTTACCGAACAACACTTTGTCGACGGCGACGGCGAACGCCAATGTGACAATCGCCAGGTTCACACCGCGGACCCTCAACGCCGGAATGGCCACCAGCAGGCCCACCAGCGTCGCAACCACGGCGCCGATCAGGATCGGGATAGGGAACGGGACGTTGTGTTCCGTGGTCATCTTGGCCACAAGGAACGCCGAGATGCCAGCGAACGCCATCTGGGCGAGCGAAATCTGACCGACGTAGCCGGTAAGCACCACGATCGAGAGGCAGATGATGATGCCGATCAACGTGCTCGACAGCGCCAAACGGAACACCGGGGTGAGGACGAACAACGCCAGGATTGCCGTCAACAACGCCAATGCCGGGCCGCCCCAACGAATCGCCCACCGCGGCGGGGTCGGCGAGAACGGCAGACGGCCCGATGCGATCGCCCCACGGGTCGGCAGACTCTTGCCCCGCAGGAACAGCACCAGCACGATCACGACGAATGGCAACAACCGGTCGACACCCGGAAAGGCTCCACTCCCGGATCGGGGGAACCACTTGTGCGTCGCCCCGATATACGACACGAGGCCGAACTGCATGCCGAGGAGCATCGCCGCGAACGTTGTCCAACCGAATGAAGTGAACCCGCCCACGAGGGCCGCCGTGAGAGCTGGAACGATCAGCGCCGGCAGCACGCCGGGGTCGACCGTCGCCGACACCGTGGCGGCCAGGATGCCGAGCAAACCGGTGATCACTGTCGAAATCACCCAGTTGGCTCCCGCGAGGAAATCGGGGGAGAACCCAAGAACCACCGCGCCCTTCTCGTTTTCGGAGGCGGCGCGAGTGGCGAGTCCGAAGCGGGACTTTTGAAATACCGCCCACAACACGACGGTGAAGACGATCACGAGCACGGCGATCACGAACTGATCGGTGGCGATCTTGATGTTGAGCGGCAGCTTGACCTGTGAGCCGGTCTTGAAGAACGGCATCTTCTTCACGTTGTACGGCTGAATACCGAACCGGCGGATGATCACGGCCGGAAGGAACAGGAACAGCCCGATCGAGGCAACCACCTTGGCCAATGGTGGTGCGTTGCGCAGCGGACGGAAGATCAGCAAGTGGAGCACGAGCCCGAGAGCGACGGCGAAGATCAGCGAGATGATCAGCGCCGGGGCGAACTGCATGTTCGGCCCGAAGCTGATCCGGGTTGGCCAATCGGGCAGTTCGGTCCAATTCGGCTTGTCTTGGAACCAATGCAGCACACCCTCGATCAACGACAGCGGGTTTGGCAGCGGCGGCAAGAACAAGTCGCCGTCCTTACGGAGCACCGCATAAACAAAAGCGATGTACATCGCCACAGCGCTGTTGGCAAAATTCACCACGCCCGAGCCGCGGTAAATCAGCACGACGCCGAGCGCGATCGCGGCGATGAGGGCACCTGAGGCCAGACCCGAACCGTTCAGGAACTGGGCCCGGGTCTGAGGATCGATGATCGCCCAGGCGACCATGACGACGGCAAGCGCGATAAAAAGCCATTGCAAATATTGAGTGAGTGACCGTTTCATCCGATCGATGCCCCCAAGCAGAACGAGTAACCGAGGTGGATGGGGTGCCGCCGAGGCGACACCCCATCCCTTCAAACAATGTGGTCCGACGACCGACCGATCAGATCTTGGTGACGTCGATCGGCTTGCCGTTCAGACCGTCGGCGATCGAGATCCACTCGCCGTCCTTGTACTGCTGGACGCCCATGTTGGCGCCACAGACGGCCACGAACAGAGGGAGGCCCAGGATGATTTGCTTTCCGCAATCGAGCGGGCCGGCCTGGATCATCATCGGGCCCTTAAAGCCGCGGACTGCGGCGTCGAGGGCGGCAACATCAGCCTTCTCGGGGGTAATGGCATTGATGAACTGAGTGGCCGTCATCAGGTTGGCGAACGACGGTCCGGCGAAGCCGGTGTATTCCAACGTCGTCGCTCCCGGGGCGGGCTTGCCGTACTCCTGCACCTTGGTGACGTAGGTGAGCATGCCGCTCTCGAGGTCGGGGTCGTAGTAGCTGTAGCCGTAGCCACCGAAGTACCAACCGTCGGGAACGACACCGGTCTCACCGGCGTCCTTCAGATGATCGGTCATGGGCGTACCGAAGCACAGGCCGGTCGTCACGACGGTCGGGTTGATGCCGAGCGCCTTGATCGAGTCGTACACGTTGATGCACTGCTGGATGGTGACGAGCGGGATGAACACGTCGGCCTTGTCGGCCCCCGCCGCGGTCATCGCCGACTGCACGTCGGCGGCCGTGGCAGTAACTTCAACCGGCACGTAGGTGACGGCGATGCCACCCTTCTCGAGCACCGGCTTGAGCAGCAAGTCAAAGGCGGCCGAACCAGCGGCAGTGTTGACATAGACGATTGCGGCCGTCGTGGGCTTCGGCTCGAGATAGGACGTTGCCACCGCGCCGAGGCCGGGTATGACACCGGGCGAACCGGCGGTGAATGCCTGACCGGCGGTCGTCGTGAAGTCTTCGGTGGTCACACCGTTGCCGACGATCACGGCCTTCTTGCCGTTCAGCGCGTCGTACAACGGCTGGTGGTTGTCTTGCATCGTGCCGGTGATGACCAGGCTGATCTCCGCGTTGTTCGCCATCTCAGTGCCGCACTTCGAGCCGTCGTCGCCGGTGTTGACCACACAGGGAACGATCTCGATCGGGCGCCCGCCGACCCCGCCGAGTTCGGCGTTGATGTAGTCGCGGGCGGCGTTCATGCCAATGGTGTTCTCGGGGAAGAAGTCTTCCTGGTTGACGTAGCCGATCTTGTACGGCTCACCCGATGCTTCGCCAGCGGTGCCACCGGTGTAGTCGAGCGCCCAGCCATTGACGTCGGGGCCGGCGGCGTCGGTCGGCTCCGGTGCTTCGGTGTCAGCCGTTACTGCTTCGGTGACCGCAGTCTCGGCCTCGGTGGCTGCGGTCTCAGCCTCGGTGGCCGGCGTCTCGGCCGCAGCCGTGGTCGCCGGAGCGGCAACGGTTGTTGCGGCCTCGGTTGTGACCTCTTCCGAACAGGCCGTGGCCAGGAAGCCGAGCGTCACGAGTGCCGCTGCGAGCTTCATGCTCCGTTTTCTCATGTTGTTCCCCCTGTGTTGAACGTCAAGCCATCGTCGCCGATGCGGTGCCGCGGCCGGATTGGCGCAGACCAGTCCATGTTCTACTGCATATGACGAGGGTCACGTGCGATTGGAAGCCAGTTGGCATGTTCCAATAGGCGGACCACACGCGACCACTCCGAGGAACCATGAGCCCCCACGAAGCGATCCGCGACGCCGCCCACCGATACTGCCGTGGCGTCGACCGATTGGATACCGAGCTGATGAAGTCGGCCTACTGGCCCGACGCCATCGACGACCACGGGGTGTTCGTTGGCGATGCAATGGCGTTCTGCGAACGGGTGGTCTCGTCTCACGGACGGTTCGCTGCGACGATGCATTGCATTCTGAATCACGCCATCGAGATCGACGGGGAAACGACCGCCGGCGGCGAGGTCTACAACGTCACCTACCTTCATCGAACCGACGCCGAGGGGCAGCGTTGGCTCGACACGTGGTGGGGTCGATACCTCGATCGCTACGAACGCCGCGAACTCCCTGGCGGCGGTGCGGATTGGCGAATCGCCCACCGTGTCTGCGTCCACGAATGGACCCGCAGCGAACACGTCGACGCGGCAATGCCGATCGCCGCCGACCAATTCCGCCAGGGCTCGACCGACCGAGGGACGTCGACGCCCCTCGGTCAGTAGGGGACCCACTCAGGCGGGACGCACTCGCACCTCTATGTAATGATCGGCTGGAAGTGCTCGCTTGGCGAACTCACCGACCGACGCGAGAGTCAGTTCGCTGAGGATCTTTGGTCGACGCAGAAACTCGCTGATCATTTCGGGGTCGTCCGCCGCGCCCAAGAGGAGATCGAGCAGCGTGCCGTTGTCGAACAGTTCGTAGTTGCGGCCGATCTCGGCCACTGCTTCGCTCAGATCCTGCTCGGTTGGACCGTTGGCCTGCAGATCGGCAAGATCTTGGCGGACGACCTCCGACAGCTTGTCGATTCCCTCGGAAGCCCCGCTGACGTCGACGTATGTCTCGACGACAACATCGGGTTCGGTCGCGACCGACGAGTACACCGACGGCGAATACGTCGCCCCCAACTCCTCGCGTACGTGATCGGTCAACCGCGACGAGGCAACCGTCGACAACACTTCGGCCATCACCGAGTCGACGATGCGACCGTCGGACGTTCCGGTGAACAACAACTGGATGCCCGCCTGCTCGCCGGTGCCCGAGGCGACCTCGGCGGTCACCGGCGTGGCCGGCGCGTCGGGCTGCAGGTCAACCCACTCCTCGGGCGTGCCGCCGCCGGGCAACGAACCGATGTACCGGCGAGCCAGATCGGTGATCGTGTCGGCACCGAAGTCGCCCGAGAACACAAAGACCCAGTCGGTGGCCGGACCGAACCGTTCACCCCACACCCGCTGCATCGCGTCAAGCGTCACCGCGTCGAGTTCGGTCGGGGTCGGCACCACCCGGAACCGGGCCAGGTCGCCGTACCGGGCGGTGCTCAGCGCCACGGATGAGGCGAGCCCGGGGTCGCTGTTCGTGTCCTCCACGTAGGGACGGATCGAGTCGATCGAGTTGTCGAACGCCGCCTGCTCGAATCGCGGTGCGGTGAACGACAGGTTGATCAATTGGAAGAGCGTTTCGAGGTCGGCCGTGGCTACGCCGCCGGACAAGTTCTCAGACGTCTGGTCGAGGAAGGGCTGGAACTCGACCGAGCTGTCGGCGAGCACCGCTTCGAGTTGCACCGGATCGAGGTCACCCAAACCACTCGATTGCATGACTTGCGGCATCAACTGGGCCGCACCAACATCGGCGTCGGCGACCAGCGAGAGCCCGCCGGGGCTCGTCGCGCCGAACGCCACGGCCTCGGCCGCGATCGTGTTGGGGTTGAGAATCACCCGCGCGCCATTGGGGAAGGTCAACAGGCGCGGTTCGAGGAACACTCCAGGTTCCTCAGCCAACTGATCGCTCGAAGTCTCCTCGACCGGCTCGGGTGCCGCCATCAACGCGGTCGCCTCGAACACCTCGTCGGCTCGCGCCTCGAGCGGGCGATCGCCCGCCGCGGCCAGGGCGGCCAACGCGTCAGCCTCGGTCGGGTACTTGGCCGAGTCGGCCTCAGGCCCAACGATTAAGACATGGGGGGCGCCGGCCTTCAATCGGCGGGTGAATGCGGCCGCGACGTTGTCGAGGGTGACCCCATCGAGAACTTCGGTGATCAACCTGAACTGATCATCGGCGCTCGGAATCGGCTCACCCGACAGGAAGTTGGCTACGTACTGACCAGCGAAGTCGACGTCCTGGGTGGAGTCGGCCGACTCGTAGGCCGACTCGCTCGCCGACCGATACGAGGCAACCACCCGGTCGAGTTCTCCCTGGCCAAAGCCGAACCGGCGGGCGCGTTCGAACTCGTCGACGACGCTCTGGAGCGCGTCCTTGGCCGAATCTGCCGTGGTGTTGATCATGACGCTCGGGGCGTCGAGCGGGCGAACGTGGCTATTTGAATCGACCTGGGCGGAAGTAAACGGCAGTGTGCCGCGCGAGATGTCATCCGAAAGCCGGTTGCCGATCATGTCGAAGGCCATCGCTAGAACGGTTTGGTCGCGGTTGGCCTCGATCGTCGACATGTCGCCGGCCGCCACCGGCAGAGTCAGCTCGACCAGCCCGTCGACAGTGTCAGGATCGAGGATGACCGCGGCCGACGGCGATGTCGACGGGGTGATGCCGATGACTGGCCGAGCGGGGGCGTCGCCGCGGGCAATCAGCGGGTCGAACCGCTCCTTGATCTCCTTCATCACCTGGTCGGCATCGACGTCGCCGACGATGACGACGGCCGCGTTGTCGGGCCGGTACCAGCGGTCGTAGAAGCGGCGGAGCAGCTCGGGCGTCATCACCTCGATCGCCTCGTCGGTGCCGATCGGGTCGCGCCCTTCATAGGCCGACCCGGTGAAGAACAGCTTCTCGATGGTGTCAAACACCCGACCGTTGAAGCTCGCGTCGGACTGGCGCCATTCGTCGAGGACGACGCCTCGCTCCTTGGTCACCTGGTCTGGGTCGAGCCTCGCCGCGCTCAGCCATTCGGCAAGAATGTCGATGCCGGCGGTCAGCTGGTCGCTATCCGACGTCGGCACGCTCAACTCGTAGACCGTCTCGTCGTGGCTGGTGTAGGCGTTGATATCGGCGCCGAACTCCATGCCGAAGCCCTGCAGCGCGTCGATCAATTCATTGGCCGGGTACTTGGCGGTGCCGTTGAACAGCATGTGCTCGAGGAAGTGGGCGACCGCCGATTGGTCGGGGTCTTCGAGCACCGACCCGGCGTTGATCGCCAGTCGAAGCTGGGCTTCACCACCGGGACTATCGTTCTCGCGGATGTAGACTGTCAACCCGTTGTCGAGCGTCTCGATCGTCACGCCATTGTCGATGGGAACGGGCTGGCCCGCCACGGTCGTCCCGGGGGGCGGATCGGTTGGCTGAGGTGCGTCCGTCTCGGTCGGCACAGCCACGGTCGTCGATGTATCGGCCTTTTGCGTCGCGGCCTTGACTCCACTGTCATTCGTACAGCCCGCCGCGAGCAACGCCCCGACGAGCGCCACCACTACCACCCGTTGTCTCATTCGGGCACCATATCCGGGCCGCAAGTCACGATGACGTCACGCCGGGTGAACTCTCATTTGGACCGATTGGGTGCGGTTCATTCACCCGCGGGCGCCAAACGTGGCATCCTGTGATGGCAATGGCTTGGTTGGTGCGTGACGGACGGGTACTGGCGTCGGCCGAAACGGCCGACAGCGCTGCGGCTCGCGCTCGTGGGCTGTTAGGCCGTGACGGCACGCCGGGAGTGCTCGTGATCAAGCAGTGCCGATGGGTCCACACCATGGGAATGCGGTTCGACCTCGACGTCGCGTACGTCAACAAGTCCGGCACAGTGGTCAAGGTCCAGCGACTGAAGCGCCACCGGATGGCGATGCCCGTGCCATCGGCCTGCCAGGTGGTCGAGGCCGAAGCCGGCGCGTTCGATCGCTGGGAGCTACGGGTCGGCGATCTGCTGGAGCTACGCGATTGAGTGGGCGGCTAGTCCTCGTCGCGACCCCGATCGGCAATCTTGGCGACATCTCGGCTCGTTCGCTCGACGCGTTGCGCACCGCCGACGCGATTGCCTGCGAGGACACCCGCCGCACGGGCGGGCTGCTCCACCACTTCGGCATCCCCCATGGCCGGATGATCGTCGTCAACGAGCACACCGAGGTCGACCGCATCCCCGAACTGATCTCGTTGATCGCCAGCGGATCAACCGTCGTGCTCGTATCGGATGCCGGCACCCCAGGGATCTCCGACCCGGGTGA
Organism: Actinomycetes bacterium; assembly: GCA_031398525.1. Taxonomy (GTDB): domain Bacteria; phylum Actinomycetota; class Acidimicrobiia; order Acidimicrobiales; family Ilumatobacteraceae; genus JANMJD01. The sequence continues at coordinate 25,228 of JANNNL010000049.1, forward strand.
ACGCCTGGTCCGCGCCGCGATTCACGACGGTCTCGGCGTCGAAGCGGTCCCCGGGCCAACCGCGCTGATCATGGCGTTGGTGCTCTCGGGATGTTCGACCCGACGATTCGCATTCGACGGGTTCCTGCCCCGCTCCGGTCGCGAGCGGGGTGAGCGATTGGCTGAGTTGGCGACTGAGCGCCGCACCGTCGTGCTGTACGAGGCACCCCACCGCATCGTGCGCACCGTCGCCGACCTAGCCGTCGTCTGCGGCGACGATCGTCGCATTGCGCTGTGCCGTGAGTTGACCAAGATGCACGAGGAAGTGTGGCGCGGCACGAT
>JANNNL010000052.1:0-5683 GCA_031398525.1 Actinomycetes bacterium
GCCGCCTTCGCCGAGAAGCGTCCGCCGGTGTGGACGGGCCGGTAGCGATCGGTCGTCAGGTCAGGTTGTCAACGTAAACGTTAGTGTTGACAATCTGAGTTCTGGTGCGTAAGTTAGGTGTGTCCGTGATCACACGGTTGATTCACCTCAGGGGGAGTTCCATGAAGAGAAGTCAGTACGCAGGTGCCCTTGCGCTCGCACTCGGGCTGGTAGCCACGGCGTGCGGAAGCTCGTCGACCTCCACGCCGGCCGAGACCACCGCAGCTGGTGCCGTTGTCACCGAAGCCGCGGCGCCGGCCGTCACCGAAGCGGCCGAGGCCGAGCCCGCAGTCACCGAGGCCGCCCAGCCCGCAGTCACCGAGGCCGCTGAGCCTGCCGGTGATTCCGGCGAGGTCGCCGCCGCCAAGGCCGCCTACGAGCCGTTCCTCAAGCCGCCGACCGACATCAAGCAGACCGAGCCGTTGAGCGGCCCGGTCCCCAAGGATCTCACCTACGTGTTCCTCGAATGCGAGCTGCCGCAGTGCTACGAGATCGGCGTCGGCGCCATTGAGGCTGCGAAGGCCATTGGTTGGAAGACCGAGGTCATCAAGTGGAGCACCTCCGACCTGCAGACGATGCTCACCGCGATGGATGAGGCCCTGGCGATGAAGCCCGCAGCCATCACTACCACGGGTATCCCGCAGGACTTCTGGGCCGACCGCATCCCGGCCGCCGAGGCTGCCGGCACGATGATCATCCCGATCGCCGTCGCCGATCTCGAGCTGAGCAAGACCGTGCCGATGGGGGCCGCCATGGGTTCCGACTACAACTCTGACGGCCAGCTGGTCGGTAACTGGTTCATCGCCGACTCCAACGCCGAGGGTAAGGCGCTCGTCGTCGACGTTCCGGCGTACCCGGTGCTCACCGCCCACGGCATCGGCTTCAAGGAAGCCGTCGCCGATGGTTGCGCCAAGTGCGAGGTCTCGACAATCGAGATCTCGGTACCGCAGCTCGGCGCCGGCGAGTACGTGCCGACGGTCATCTCGGCGCTGCAGAAGGATCCGTCGATCAAGTACGTCATCACCACCAACGGCGGCTTCATCGACGGCCTGACGGCGGCGATGGATGCTGCTGGCATCGAGGGCGTCAAGATCGCCGGCGGTTCAGCGACGCTGAACAACCTGGCTGCGCTCGACGCCGACACCGAGCACGCATGGGCCGGTGAGGCCATCCACATGGACGGCTGGATCGCCATCGACATCGCCGCTCGCCAGCTCCTTGGCATGCCGATCGAGGACTCCGGTGGAGGGCGCACGCAGCAGCTGTTCATCAAGGGCAACGTCGGTACGCCGTCGGTGTCGCTCGACAAGCCCGATGATTTCCGCGAGAAGTTCATGAAGCTGTGGGGCGTGTGAGTTGATCCCAAGCTCCTCTGCTGTGGAGCTTCCGGAAATGACGTCAACGCTGAGAGCCCTCGAAGTGAGGGCTCTCAGCAAGACGTTCGCCGGGGGACGTGCGCTCGACGAGGTCGATCTCGACCTGAGTGCCGGTGAGATCCGCGCTCTCCTCGGAGGGAACGGGTCAGGGAAATCAACACTGATCAAAGTGTTGTCGGGGTACCACCGCCCCGATCCGGGCTGCTCGATCCTCGTCGCCGGCGAGCCGTTGCAGCCGGCCGATCCGTCGTCGTCGTTGCGCCTCGGGGCCCGGTTCGTCCATCAGGACCTCGGCCTCGTGGAGTCGTCGTCGGTGCTCGACAACCTTGCCGTGGGGGCGGGATTCCCGACCCGATTCGGCACCATTCGCACCCGTGATGCCCGTCGGCGGGCCCGGGCGGCGCTCGCCCAGGTCGAACTCGACATCGACCCCGAGCAGCTGGTCGAGACCCTCACCCCGGCGCAGAAGACCGGCGTCGCGGTGGCCCGAGCCCTGCAGCCGGTCGGCGAGAGCATTGCCCGTCTGCTGGTCCTCGATGAGCCGACGGCTCGGCTGCCCGAGCAGGAGGTCGAACGGTTGCTCGCCCTGGTCCGGGCCGTGGCCCGGGGCGGGATCGCCGTGCTCTACGTAACCCACCGCCTCGATGAGGTGTTCGACATCGCCGACACCGCCACCGTGCTGCGCGATGGCGTGAAGGTCTTCGAAGGTCCGGTGGCGGGGCTGTCCCGCGACGACCTGCTCCGCCATCTCTTCGGCGACGCACTCGAGACGGCCGACGCGATTGCTGCCGTGGAGCGCACGACCGAGCCGCTGCTCGACGTCCGCGGGTTGTGCTCCGAGGCGTTGGCGCACGTGTCGTTCGACGTACACCCCGGCGAGATCGTCGGCGTGGCCGGGATCACTGGTTCAGGACGTGAGGCGCTGTGCGCCACGTTGTTCGGGGCGCGGCCCCGCGATCGCGGCGAAGTCCGGATGAACGGCCAGGTGGTCACCGGTGGCAGGCCCGATCTGGCGATCGCCAGCGGAACGGCGTACGTGCCGGCCGAGCGCAAGATCGAGGGGGCATTCCTCGAGCTCACCGCCCAGGAGAACATTACGATCGGCGACCTGCGCAGCTTCTGGCGGGCACCCAAGCTGCGCCGTCGCGCCGAGGAAGCCGCCGCTCGGAAGTGGTTCGACCAGCTCGAGATCCATCCAGCGGACGGTGCCGGGCGGACGATTGCGACGTTCAGCGGTGGCAATCAACAGAAGGTCGTGTTCGGCAAGTGGTTCCAGCGGGGACCGACGGTCTTCCTGCTCGACGAGCCGACCCAGGGCGTCGATGTCGGGGCCAAAGCCGAGCTGCACCGCTGCCTGAGCGACGCCGCCCAGGCGGGTGCCGCCGTGCTGTTGAGTTCATCGGATACTGAGGAACTCACGTCGACCTGCAGCCGGGTCATCGTGTTACGTAATGGTTCGATCGTCGCCGAGCTCGTCGGTGCCGACATCAATCCCCACCTCATCGCCCGAGCCTCGCTCGGAATCGAGGGGTCCGAGTTCGAGTCCGAGTCCGAGAATGGAGAGAGTGCAGCGTGATCCGCATGCCCCGAAGTATGGGATTTGAGCGATACAGCGGCGCATATCTGCTGGGTGCGTTCATCATCGTCTTTTCGATCCTGTCGCCCGACGTCTTCGGATCGTGGGCGACTATGCACGGGATCGCCGCCCAGAAGTCGGTCGTGGCGATCCTCGCCTTGGCGCTCGTTGTGCCGTTGGTCTGCGGCGTGTATGACCTGTCGGTTGGCGCCAACATCAACTTCACGACGATCACGGTCGTGACCTTGCTGTCGAAGGGCTGGTCGATTCCGACCGCCATCCTCGTCGGGGTCTTGTCGGGCGCCGCCGTTGGTGCGGTCAACGGCTTTGTGGTGGTCAAGCTCAAGGTCAACTCGTTCATCACCACCCTGGGCATGGCCGTGATCGTGTCGGCCACGCAGGTCATCGTGACCGACAACCGCCAGCCGATGCCGCCGGTGAACCTGACGTGGAAGTCGATCACCCAGACCAAGGTGTTCGGCTTCCAAATCGTCGTGCTGTACATGCTGATCATCGCCTTGGTCCTGTGGTGGGCGCTGGTCCACACGCCGTTCGGCCGCTATCTGTACGCGATCGGCGGGAATCCCGAGGCCGCCCGCCTGTCGGGAGTGCGGGTCGATCGCTACACCTGGCTGTCGCTGATCATCTCGGGAACGCTGTGCGGCATCGCCGGGGTGTTCTACGGCTCGATCGCCGGGCCCTCGTTGACCTTCGGCTCCGGGCTGCTGCTGCCCGCCTTCGCCGCCGTCTTCCTCGGGTCGACGCAGGTCAAACCTGGTCGGTTCAACGTCTGGGGCTCGGTGCTGGCGATCTACGTCCTGGCGACCGGGGTCAAAGGACTCCAGCTGCTGACCGATTCTCAGTGGCTCGACCAGATGTTCAGCGGGGTGACGTTGATCGCCGCCGTTGCCGTCGCCGGCGCCCGTCAGCGCTCGGGCGCCGAGAGTCGCCGCCGCAAGCTCAGCCACGAGCGCAGCGAAGCCGGACCGCCGGCAAAGTTGGATGCCAGTCACGCTGTCACCGCCGGATGATGATTGACTCGTCACTCATGACGGCCAAGAAGCAGCCCCCGACCAGTGAGATCGGCCGACGCCGGTCGTTGGCGCTGAACAAGGGTTCCGAGTCGTATCAGCAGCGGCGCCGCGAGATCGCCCGGGTGGCCGCCGAGATCTTCAACAAAAAGGGGTTCCGCGGCACCAGCCTCGGAGCGGTCGCCGAAGCGTTGGGCACCGACCGGGCGTCGCTCTACTACTACATCGCCAACAAGCGTGAGCTGTTCGACGAGGTAGTGCGTGAGGTGTCCGAGGCGAACGTGGCGATGGCCGAGGCCATGTTGGCCAGCGCCCAGCCGGCGCTCGAGAAGCTGCGGACGCTGATCGTTGAGCTGATGAAATCGTACGGCGAGCACTACCCGCTGCTCTACGTATACATCCGCGAGAATCTGTCCCACGTGGAGAGCGACCGGACCGAATGGTCGCAGTACATGCGGATGATCAACCGGAAGTACGAGGAGGCGATCGTCGCCATCGTGCAAGAAGGCCTCGACGATGGGACCATTCGACCGTTGGCCTCGGCTCGGGTGTTGGCCTTTGGAATGATCGGGATGATCGGCTGGACCAACCGGTGGTTCGTCCCCGAACGCTCGCCCGATTCTGCCGAGACAATCGGCACGGCGTACGCCGAGATGGCCGTCGCCGGCCTCCGTGCGTGAACCTGTCGGCAGAATCGGGCGAGCGCGTCCGGACCACTCGGCCGGAGCGCAGAACGGTGGATACCGGTGGCCGACACCAGCGTGACCGTCGGTCGACGTCAACGATCAGTCTCGCTATGACCCAGCCGCGATCTGCGCAGCGAGCTTCACGGCGAGCTCGATCGCTCCTTGGTCGTCGGCTCCGCCCGCTTTCTTGCTGACTACCTGCAGGTAGTTCAGCCGGTTGTCGGCCGCGAAGTACACCACTCCACCGGGCAATGAGGCACCCTGGTCGCCGAGCGCCTCGATCGGCTTGGGCTCTCCGAGGATCGGGTCCAGCACGAGTTTGTTTCCCTGTGCGGTGTTGTAATCACCGACCTCGACGGTGATCGAGTATTCGCTGGCCGTGTGCCATTCGCAGGTGCTCACGAATCCATTCATCGGGGTCTTTCGATCGAAGGTCTCGCCGAGCACCGCAGTCGCCTCCGCGTCGGTGATCAAACTGCAGGCGTCGATCTCATTGCGTTCCCCCGACCCGGAACTATCGCTCCCAACGCCGCCGGCGGACGACGGCACCGAATCGGATATCGGGTTCGCGGGCTGCCCACCGGTGGCGGAGGACGCCAACGGCGCCTCCGACTGCGAGCCGCTGTCACCTCCGCACCCCGCGACGAACAGGGTCAGAGCGCCGATCGAACGGAGCACGTACCGGGCAAGGATCGACGACCTCAGAAGCGAGTTCGTGCTCTGTTCTTCTCGGGGGCTGCGCCCCCGGGCCCCGTCGCCGTCCGATTCGCTGGCGCTCGGTCGGTCGGTATTCGCTGCGCTCTGTTCTTCTCGGGGGCTGCGGACCCGGACCCCATCGGCGCCCGATTCGCGGGCGCTCGGTCGGTTGGTATTCGCTGCGCTCTGTTCTTCTCGGGGGCTGCGCCCCCGGGCCCCGTCGCCGTCCGATTCGCTGGCGCTCGGTCGGTCGGTATTCGCTGCGCTCATTGCTGACTC
>JANNNL010000095.1:0-9070 GCA_031398525.1 Actinomycetes bacterium
GCTGGAGCGGGGATCGGCCCGGCGGCGACGGTGGCCGGGGGGCCTACCACCGTCGCCACCGGGAGGGCTTGGCCGGTTGGAGCGGCGGGTGCGGAGCTCGGGAGAGCCTCGGCACCGGTCGCGGCGACCGAACCGTCAGCGATCGGGGGAACGGCGGCGGCGGCGGGATCGGGTACGACCACCGGGTTGACCGCCGAACTGGCGTCAATCGCAATCGCCGGGGTTGCGCCCGGAATGACGACCACATGATCCATCGTGATGACCTCGGTGACAATCACGGGCGGGAAGTCAATCGTGACGGTCACCGGAGGTTCGCTAGCTCCAAAACCGAGGATCGGTACATCGCCGACGACAGCCACCGCGATGCCACTGGTGGTCAGCAGCATCGCAACGGACGCCGAGACAGCCAACGCCATTCTGTGTTCCATAGTGGTCCCTCCGCGCTTCGACAACGCTCAGGACACGCCCCACATCACATGAAGGTTTGGTTACGAAACGTAATATTTCTCGACACGACGAGGGCGGCGAGCTCCAGCATCGTCCATTGGCGGAGTCGAACCGAGTGAGGTTCGACCGCTACCTGGAGACGTCAATGACGAGCTTGCCGACGACCTGGCGCGCCAGAATTCGCCGGTGGGCGTCGGCCGCGTCGCCGAGTCCGATCTCCTCGATACCGATCCGAATCGAACCCTGCTCGACCATCAGCAGCAGGTCATCCATCACTTTCGCCGATTGGGCGGGCGGCTCGATGAGCCCGGTATAGCCCGAAACGGTGAGACCCTTGCGATACAGCGTGCGCATGTTGAACTCAACCATCTCGCCGGCCGAGGTGCCGTACACCACCAATCGTCCACCTGCGACAAGCGCGTTGATGGCCGCCGGAGAGTACGCCCCGCCGAGGGCATCTAAGATGACAGTTGGCGAAAGTTCCGACATCTTCGCCGCCAGACCTTCATGGTCGCCGACAACGACGTGGTCTGCACCGTCGGCAAGCACGGTGTCGACCTTGGCGGCGTTCGACGACTGGCCCCACACGGTTGCGCCGGTCGCTTTGGCGAGTTGAACCGCGAGCGATCCGACTCCGCCGCTGGCTCCGAGCACCACGACCCGATCGTCGGAGGTGATCCGACCGTGGACGTGCACCGCATTCCATGCCGTCACCCCCGCGACCCCGAGACCGGCGATCTGCGCCATGTGGCGATCGCTCGACAGCGGCATGACGGCGATGCGTGGAACGACCACGCGCTGGGCGTACACCCCCGGGCGGGCCACCCCGATACCTCCGCCGCGCACCAAAACCGGGTGACCGTCGAGGAACCCGGTGCCTTCGGTCCCTGGCGTCCACGGCAAGTTTGCCGCCGCCACACCCACGCTGCCCTGGGTCACCCACACATCGAGCGGATTGACCGAGGCATAGGCCATTTCGACGACAATCTCGCCCTCGTTGGCGACCGGGTCGTCGATGGTATCGAGTTGGAGGGAGCCACCAATCGTGTGAAGTCGTGCTGCGCGCATGAGACGGCAACCTACTTGGCGTCGCCACCCCCGCCGACGGCGACAAAGTCGTCGATCAACGCCGCCAACTCGATCGGAGTGTCGCCCTGCACGCTGTGGCCCGCCTGCACAATGCGTTCGACACGCGCGGACGGCCGCAACTCGCGCAGTCGATCCTCGTCGGCGTCATCGACCACCGATTGCGGCAGCATCCCGCGAACCAGCATCAACGGTCCCGCGTAGCCGGCGATCACGTCCCACAACGGCGAATAGGCCGTCTCCAGACGATCGGCGCCCTCCTGAGGTCCGGCCGCCGTGGGCGGGGGCGGCGGCGAGTCCAGGGGGTTCGGGGCATCGAATCGGCGATAGCGCCACACCCACGATCCATCCTCGAGTTGGAGGGCGTTATGCAGAATCCCCCGCCGCAGTGACGCCTCGGTGCGTGTTGGGTTGTGCTCGATGGTGCGGGCGAGGATCTCGGCAAAGCTCGGGAAAGTCTTGGGGCCGTTGACGAAGTTACTGATCGCTCGCGATTTATGGGCGTTGACGCCCGGGGTGATGTCGACCAGCACCAGCGAACGAACCAGATCGGGACGCTGCCCGGCAAGCGCGATCGACGTCATTCCACCCAACGACATCCCGATCACGCACTTGGCCTGCGGCGCCAACGCCTCGATCACGGTGGCGACGTCACGGGCATTGCCCGGAGCCGACAACTGGCCTTCTGGGTGATCGCCCGGCCCATCGGAGTAGCCATGCCCAGGCAGATCGACCGCAATCATTGGACGGCCCAGCGCGAGCGCCACCGTGTCCCACGTATGTGCGTTCTGAGCCCCGCCATGTACGAAGACCAGTTCTGGAGTGTCAGTCCCCCACACCAGCGCGCTGAGCCGACGCCCATCGCCCACCTCGACGAACTCGCGCCGAACGGTCGGCGGACCGTCATACGAAATGCCGTACTCGGCTGCGTTCTCGTGGAATAGCCCAAACTCGTCGTACTCGACCCGCTCGATCATCCGAGTAACCCCCATGTCGTGTGGAAATCGGAGTCCCGCGTCGGGATTCCGGCCTTCGCCCGGCAGGCTAGAACGTCGCGGCCGTCCGCCACGATGCCGTCAACTCCACCTCCCGTGGCTCCCTGATCGCCTGACCCTGAATGCTGGACCAATGATCCTCGTTGATGCCGAACGCCTGGTTGCCTCGCGACCCAACCGACCGTTGTTCTCCGACCTGTCACTGACCGTCTCCACCGGTGATCGATTGGGCATCGTCGGGATCAACGGTTGCGGCAAGTCAACGTTGATGCGCATCCTCGTCGGCGAGATCGACGCGGAGGGCGGCGCGGTACGGCGCGGGCGGGGGGCCCGCATCGGCTGGCTCCCCCAGGCTCCGCTGCTCCCCGCTGGGTCGGTGCGCAACGCGATCGGTGAAGGTTGGGAGGCCGAGGCGATGCTCGACCGACTCGGCATGGCCGGCTTGGCCGACGCCGACACGACCACCCTGTCGGGCGGACAGACCAAGCGAGTTGCCCTTGCCCGGTTGTTGGCGAACGAGCATGACCTACTGGTGCTTGACGAGCCGACCAACCATCTCGATCTCGACGCGATCGCCTTTCTCGAAGACCGGTTGGCGGCTTTCCCCGGCGGACTGATTCTCGTCACCCACGACCGCCACGTGCTCGACCGAGTGACCAACCGGGTGCTAGAACTGGACCGCGGTACCGGCTATCTGCACATCCCTGAGGGATGGACCGCCGGGTCCGGATATGCCGCCTACCTGGCCGGACGCGCCGAGCGCGAGGAGCAGGCCGCCAACGCCGAGGCCAGCCGGAAGATCCTCGCCCGCAAGGAACTGGCGTGGTTGCGACGCGGTGCGCCCGCCCGCACGCGCAAGCCGAAGGCCCGCATCGACTCGGCCACTGCGATCGTCGAAGGCAAGGCCGCAGCCCCCGCCCGCGCCGGTTCGCTCAACCTTGGCCTCGGCACGGCCCGCCTCGGATCGAAGGGGGTTGAGATCAGCGATGTCAGCTTCTCGTGGCCCGACGGAACCCCAGTGCTCAAACGCATCAGCCACCTCTTCGAGCCCGGCGACCGGCTGGGGATCGTCGGAGCCAACGGGGTCGGAAAATCGACGCTGCTCGACTTGATCGCCGGGCGGCTGACGCCGATCGAGGGGACCATCGACCGGGGCGCCACCGTCAAGATCGGCTACTACGACCAGCTCGGCCGTCAACTCGATCTCACCCAGCGGGTCCGTGAGGCCGTCGCCGGTCCGCATCAGGCCGAACCGTCGCGCGAGCAGGTCGTGTTGATGGAACGGTTCTGGTTCAACGACGATGCCCAGTTCGCCCCGATCGGCACGCTGTCGGGCGGCGAGCGCCGTCGACTGCAGTTGCTCTTGACACTGGTGGAACAACCGAACGTGCTGCTCCTTGACGAGCCGACCAACGACCTCGACCTCGACACCCTGCGAGCCATCGAGGACTTCCTCGAGGACTGGGCGGGAGCGATGGTCGTGGTCAGCCACGACCGGGCCTTCCTGGAGCGCACCGTCGACGAGGTCATCGCCCTCGACGGCGAGGGTGGGGCCCGCGAGATCCGCGGTGGCGTGGCCGGTTGGCTGGCCGAACGAGCCGCCGTCAAGCAGGGCGGGCCACTGAGGGCCCAACCCGCTCGGGCCGAGATGCGGACCGGGTCATCACCCTCGGCGGCACCATCCCCCATGGTTCCGGCAGGCCCCCGCGGGTCGACGCGCAGCCCGAGCACCCTGCGCCGGCTGATTGGCCAAGCGGAACGGGAGATGGCCGAGGCAGCCGCACATCGTGACGTACTGGTGGCCCGCCTCAGCCAGGTTGCCGCCGATCATGTCCAACTCAACGAGGTCGGTGCCCAGTTGGCCGTGGCCCACGAACGCGTCGCGTCAACCGAGGAAGCGTGGATGGCGCTGGCCGGTGAGGCCGAGGCGCTCGGGCTCGACGTATAGGTCGCGGCCCACCCGGTGCGCTAAACCAGGCGAATGAACGCCGATGACATCTGTGCCCTCGAAGACCGCCGTTGTGACGCCACCGTTGCCGGCGATGTCGAAGCGCTGGCCGACATCTATGCCGACGACCTGCGCTATACGCACTCGCATGGCGGGATGGACAGCAAGCAGACGATGATCTCGAACATCGCCAACGGCGTGTTCGTATATCGCGAGATCCACCGTTCAGACGTCGTGGTCACCATGTTCAGCGGGACAGCGGTGATCACCGGTCGGGCACGGCTCGAGCTCACCGCAGCTGGAACGGACCGCACCGTCCACTGTCGCTACACGAACGTCTGGGCCGAACACGACGGACGGTGGCAGTTCGTTGCCTGGCAGTCCACGCCCGTTCCGGCGAGTTGGCCGACTCACGCGGCCGACTACGGCGACAAATCGACCCGATCACCGACTGCGCTTCCGGGAGCTGAACCGGCGTTCACATCGCCTTGGTCCCCGACGCGGAGTCGTCAATCTCCCGTGGATTGAGCGCGTCGCGGGCGCGGGCGATACGTGACCGGATCGTGCCGATGGGGCATCCAGCGATCTCTGCCGCCTCGGCGTATGAAAATCCAATCACTTGGGTGAGCACGAAGGCTTCTCGTTGATCGATCGGGAGTTGGGCGACAAGGTCTGCGACGTCTACCGCTGCGTACGGGTCGGGACCAATCACTTCGGGAACCGACCCGACGGGAAGGGTTTGTCGGCGGTCGCGACGGCGGATGTGCTCGTGACAGACGTTGCGGGTGATCCCAATCACCCAGGTGAGCACGCTTCCTCGTTGCCACCGGTCGAGATTGGTCATGACACGGAGCATCGCGTCTTGGGTGAGGTCGTCGGCGTGGTCGGGGTGGGTGAGGTGTGCGGCGAACCGCCACACGTCGGGTTGCACCGCCCGCAGTAGCCGCTCCAGCGCCTGGTGATCACCGCCATGGGCGAGCGCGGCGAGGTGGTCGAGGTCACGCACTCCACAATTCTGGCGTCTCAGGGAACTTTTCACCCGGGTCACGTCACCTGTACATCGTGGACTGCGCTCAGATTCGGGAAATTCTGTCGGCCCAACTCGATGCCGAGGCATCGCCCGAGGAGGTGGCGGTCGCTGATGCCCACCTCGCTTGCTGTGTGCCATGCCATCGATGGCGGGCGAGCGCGTCTCGCTCGGCGTCGTTGTTTCGCGTTCGGGCGGCCGAGCCAGTGCCCGACCTGGTTCCGATGGTGCTGGCGCGGGCGTCTGTCGGGCCATCGGTCCGACGGCGGCGAATGCGGGTCGCGTTGGCGGCGATCGCCTCGATCGAACTGCTCGCCGCTCTGCCGGGTGTTGTGCTGGGTTCGGGAGCGACGTCAATCCACGACGGGCGTCATCTCGGTTCGTTTGGGGCGGCGATGGCGCTCGCACTGTTGTATGTCGCCTGGCAGCCGGTGCGAGCGGCCGGGATTCTTCCGGTTGCGGCGATGCTGGCGGGCACGATGTTGTTGTCGGCAACGCTCGATCTGTGGTCGCATCGAACCACCGCAGTTGCCGAAGCTCACCATTTGGTCGAGTTCGCGGGCCTGTATCTCGTGTGGTGCTTGGCCGGTCGTCCGGTTCCGCCGCGGCTCGCGCCGCTCGTACGTCAAGGTCAATTCGCATGAGCTCGTCGTTTTCACTCCAAGCGTGGCGGGTTCGGTCCGCCGTGTTGATCGGCTCCGTGATCGGCTCCGTCGGTTTTGCGGCGGCCGCGAGCGCACACATCGACCCTGATCCGAAAGAGGCTCAGGCCGGTAGCGAGCAGTCGGTCGGGTTCACGGTGCAACACGGCTGTGAAGGTTCGCCGACGGTCGAGTTGGCCATGCGCCTCCCCGACGGGGTCACCACCGCGACGCCCGAACCCCTCGATGGCTGGAACGGAAGTATCGATGGTTCGGTGGTGACGTTCACCGGCGGCCCGTTGCCCGATGATCAAATGCTGACCTTCCGGGTGCAGATGACGCTGCCACCGACGCCGGATCTGACGATCTACTTCCCGTTCGTTCAGCGGTGCGAGGTCGGCGAGATTCGCTGGATCGACCAGCCGACCGATGGGTCGACAACCGAATTGGATGAACCGGCCCCCGCAATGCGTCTGGTCGGCCCCGTCGCGGCGCCCGTGACGACGACTACCCCGCCGACGACTACCCCGCCGACGACTTCCCCGCCGACGACAACCCCGCCGACGACAACCCCGCCGAACACTCCACCGACGACTACGGATCTCGTGACGACCTCTGCTGCGCTGGCGACGACTTCGTCCGCTTCGACCAGCGCGACCGAAGCGACGGCCACGTTGGATGCACCGATCGCCAACAGCGACGACAGCTCCCAGGCAGGGTCGTCGACTTCTACTTCTGTCGCCTCGACAGGGGGTCCCAACGGTGGGACGTTGGCGTTCGTCATGACGATGGCCGGCGTCGCAGCTATTGGCGGGTTGATCGTGCGTTCGGCTCGGAAGGGCCGATGACGTCACGGCGATGGATCGTCGCCGTCGCGCTCGCAGCCGTGTCGGTAGCCGGTTGGGCGGCACCGGCGATGGCCCATGCGAACCTCACGACGACAAACCCTTCGGCGTCAGAGGTGCTGTCGTCGTCACCGACGGAAGTCGTTTTGCGGTTCAGTGAACCGGTCGACCCAGCCTCCGATCCGATCCGAATCCTCACCTCCACGGGTGCAGAGGTCGCGGTCACTCCGGTTCAACGGCGTGAGGCCGGATTGATCATGGCCGTGGCTCCGATGCAGCCACTGGTCGACGGTTCCTATGTCGTTGCGTGGGCAGCCGTATCGGAAGATTCGCACCCGATCAGTGGTGCGTTCGCATTCGCGGTCGGCGCCTCGAGTGGGGTGCCCGATGACGCATTGATTGCCGCAAGTGGCTCAGACGCGGGATCTGCCGGTGAGCAGGTCGTTTTCCTCGGCCGGTTCGGATCGTTCACGGGAGTCATCGGAGTGATCGGGGTGTTTCTGGTTCTCGCCATCTGTGCCCCCGGCCTGGTTGTCTCGAAGCGGGCGAGACTGGTTGGTTCCGTGTTTGCCGGGGTCGGGGTGGCCGGAACGGTGGCGATGATCGTCGGTCAGGCGATGGCAATCGGCGGTTCGGCAACGGCGTGGCGGGCGGTCGCCGATACATCCTCGGGGCGATGGTGGATCGCTCGTCTCACCTTGCTGCTTGCGGCCGGAACCGGCGTGGTGATGGTCCGAACGATCGCCTCGAACCGCCACCTGCAGATCATCGCCGCGTTGGGTGCCGCCGGGCTCTTGGCGGTGGTGGTCGCCGGCGGGCATTCGGCGACTGGACGGTGGCAGTTCGCCGCATTCGTTTCGACCTGGACCCATCTCGCTGCGGCGTCGGTCTGGGCCGGGGGTCTGGTCGGATTGACGTTGGTCGTACCACGCGATCAGCTGTGGGCGACCGCTCAACGATTCTCGCGGTTGGCGCTCGGTTCCGTTGCGGTGCTCGTGGCCAGCGGCACGCTCTCGGCGTGGAGGCAGATGGGAACCTGGCGAGGATTCACCGATTCTTCGTATGGACGGTGGCTGCTCGCCAAGATCGTGCTGATCGGAGTCGTCCTCGTGGCGGCGGCGTTGACTCGGAGTTTGCTGCGGACCGCCCCCGAAGTCGCAGGCCGGCATCACGATGAGCCCGTCGATGCGGTCGACGAGGCAGACCGGTCTCGGCGGGTCGCGTCTGCCACAACCGATCTTCGATGGGGCGTGGGCATCGAGGCCACCGGGATCCTGCTCGTGCTGGCGATGACGGCGGGGTTGACTGGCTCACCACCACCGGTGTCGTCCGTGTCGTTCGCTGAATCGGTCACGGTCGCGGCGACCGTGGCTGACCGAATCGCGACCATCGATCTGGTCCCCGCCCGCACCGGGGGTACAACGATGCATGTCACGATCAGCTCCCCCGCTGGCGCGCTCGACGTTGCCGATGAGGTCACGGTGTCGGCGTCGCTTGCCGAGCGTCAACTGGGCCCGATCGAGATTGCCATGGTGCCAGCGGGGCCGAACCATGTGACGACCAACGACGCCAACTTTCCGGTCCCGGGCCGGTGGACAATCGCGATCACCGCCCGATACGGCGACTTCGACCAAGTCGTATTCACCATCGAGACGGAGATTGGGTGATGCAACCCAGCCGACGGTTCGCTGCGTTGGCACTCGTGCCCGTCGCATTGGCGGTAGGCCCTCGACCTGCGGTTGCCCATGGCGGGTCGGATCACGCCAACGTCACGTCTGACTATCGAACGCGGATCGTTGAGGTCTCGCCGGCAGGGTTGGATGTTCAGCTCGTCGACAGTGATGGCACGTTGCGACTGACGTGGACCGGCCCCGGTGAGCTGATCGTGATCGGGTACGAAAACGAACCATACCTACGCGTCGATTCGAGCGGGACGTATCAAAACACCCGTTCACCAGCGGTGTATCTGAACCAAGACCGCTTCGCCAATGCCGATGTTCCTGCGACCGCGGACGCGTCTGGCGAACCGGTGTGGGAACGCCTGTCGAACGGGAACAGCATCGAGTGGCACGATCATCGCG
>JANNNL010000403.1:0-2802 GCA_031398525.1 Actinomycetes bacterium
CGTCGGCCCGAGCGGCAAGGTGCTGCACAGCTACCCACGCGGCACCGACCAACCACTACTCGCGCTCGTCTGACCCAGAGGCAGGCCGGGGCGAAGCGGGCCGGTCAGCCGATCGCTGCGTCGCCGGCGGCGAGGAGGGCGTGGACCATCTGCGACATCGGGGTGGGGACGCCATGGCGGGCGGCAACGCGGATGAACGAGCCGTAGATGACGTCGGGTTCACCGAGCACGCGGCGGGTGCGGCGGGTGATCGCCAGCAATCCGTTCATGGCGACGTTGCTGCCGAGTTTGCGCCACAACTCGGCCGGCCAACGCCGAGGCGACAAATCGAACGGCAGTCGGGCGGCCCACCGGCTATCGTCTCGGCTCCCCCCAAGGAGAGTCCATGTCGATCGACGCGCCCCTTTTTCCTGAGCTCGAGGCCGAGCGGACCCAGTTGGCGTATGCCCGCGCCTGTCGCGAGTCGATGATCGTGCGGTTGCGGGCGGTGAACCCGAATACCGCCGCCGATGAGATCACCAAGCAGTACGTCGAAATGACCGTCGGCGACGCGCTCGAAGACTTGCATCAGCCGGGTGCGGGCGACTTCTTCGGCCGGATCGACGAGGCCGCGCCGTCAACGGATCAGTGGTACGTCGGGCGGCGACACATCGAGAACGACACCCGCGACCCAGTGATCGTCGACTGGCGGGCCCCGATCGCCGCCCCGTTCTACCGCGCGACGGTCCACGATCCGGTCGGCCTGCGGTTCCGTCGCCGGTTCACGTTGGCCGACGGCGAAATGGTCGCTTACCTCGACGAACACCTCGACGACCCCGACGCCACCGACATCGCCAGCGGCATTCCCGACCCGGTGCTCGCCGAGATCGGCGCGGCTCGCACCGGAGCGATGCGCGAGATCGTCGCCACGATCCAGGCCGAGCAGGACGTCGTCATTCGTGCCCCGGCTGATGGGGCACTGATCGTCCAGGGAGGCCCGGGGACCGGTAAGACCGCGGTCGGCTTGCACCGTGCTGCGTTTCTGTTGTTCGAGCATCGCCGCCGCCTGGCCCGCGAGGGTGTGCTCGTGGTCGGACCGAACAAGGTGTTCCTCGACTACATCGGCAACGTGCTCCCGTCGCTCGGTGAGCGCTCGGTCCGCCAGGTCACGGTGTACGACCTCGCCGTCCCGCAGGTCGACATCACCGGTCTCGACCTGCCTGACGTTGCCCAATGGAAGGGCTCGTTCGACCGGGTGCTCGACCTGTCGCGCCTGGCCGTCGAACAAATCTCACCCCCGACCGAGGCGTTGCGGGTGCCGGTCGGAGCCCGAAGCGTGACGTTCGAACCCGCCGAGATCGCCGGGTGGATCGCGGCTGCACTGAATGGCAACCTGCCGTTGAACCGCCGCAAGGCAGCGCTGACCGCGATCGCCCGACGAGAGCTGCAACGGCGCACAGGGCAAGACGACCTGTGGGGCAAGGCCGACGTGCTGCGATCGGCGGTGACCAAGTGGTGGCCGTCGATCAACGCGACCAAACTCGTCGAGCGACTCGTCCCCAAAGGCCGCGGCAAGCGGGCATGGACCGCAGCCGACCAGATGCTGCTCGATGAGGCAAACTCGCTGGTCAACGGCCCTCCGTTCACCTATGGCCACGTCGTCGTCGACGAGGCGCAAGACTTGTCGGCGGTTGCCTTGCGGGCGATCGGACGGCGATGCCCGGCCGGGTCGTTCACGATCCTCGGTGATCTCGCCCAGTCGACTACCCCCGCGGGCCAGTCCGACTGGGCCGAGGTTCGCCGCCACCTGGGCATCGCCGACGACGCCGGGCAAACCGCCGAGCTGACCATCGGTTACCGCGTGCCTGCGCCGATCCTCGATGTCGCCAACCGCTTGCTGCCGCTCACCGGGGTGTCCGTGTCGGCGAGCCGCTCGGTGCGCCCCTCGGGCGAGGCCCCAGCCGTGATCCGGTCGTCGACCGACGATCTCGCCGGCGCCGTGGCCGCCGCGGTCGTCGAACACCGCCGCCTCGACCCGCTCACCGGCATCGTCGCCCCCGGAGCGCTGCACGCCGCGATCGGCGCCGCCTTGGAAGCCTGTGGCCTCAACGCGGTAGCGAGGGTGCAGGGTCTCTCCCCGACCGACGTCGCCATCTTCGAGCCCGAAGCAGTCAAGGGCCTTGAGTTCGACGCAGTCGTCGTGGTCAACCCTCATGAGATCCTCGATGGAACGCCCCGCGGCGCCCGGTTGCTCTATGTGGCAATGACCCGTGCAGTGCAAGCCCTCACATTCGTCGGTGACGACGAGGTTCCCTCGGCCCTCGCCGAACGAGACTAACGGCGGCCTCGGGGCCAGCCTGAACCGCTGAAACTGGCAGCCCGTCGGGGGTGTATTCTTCGAGCCGACACGAGGACTGCAAGGTCCGTCGTCCGGGCCGGTCTTCCGGATCGATGGTTTGTGAGCCTGGCTATGCGGTCCCAGCGCCAGCGGTTGCCGGAAGATGCCGCCACCCGCTCCGGTCAACACGACGCAGGCGACCTGACCTGTGAGGACATCGTCGCGCAGCAGCATGCCCATCGGGATGGCCGGCACGGCGACGCGGCTCATCCCCCGCAGCACAGCGGTCGATGGGGCCGCAATCGGGCGACCGACCGCCCGACGGATGTCGTCGGTATGGGTCCAGACCTCGAACACGCGGACAAACAACACCGTCGACAGCCGAGTATCGAGCATGTGGAATTTCACACGTTCGAGCGCTTCGTCGGCATCGACCCCGCCAACACGTGCGACCAGCCGCGACGATGCCGCTCGCCAGGCGCTGA
>JANNNL010000406.1:0-6892 GCA_031398525.1 Actinomycetes bacterium
CGGTCAGTGCTCGACAACCTCGCGTGGGGGCCTGGCCACGCTCGGAGGACGCGAGCCATTGAAACCCACGGCGGTCCAGTTTCCGATCGTTGAGAAGCGAGTTGACTGGGCCGGCGAAGCTCGTCGAATTGCCGAACTACCACAATCGGCACGTGCCGCTATCGAGGCGATCCAGCCGTTTCAACGCAGCGGCGTGGATGGTTCCGCTGAGTTTGATGGCCTGCTGCTGCTCAGTCGACTCAACAACACGGACAAGCATCGAGTCCTTATCCAGCCCGTCCTCAACCCCACCGAGCTCGCTCACTCCTTTACTGTGGAGTTCAGAAGTGAGGAGGAGTCGTCGAAGAACGTGCCTCCCGACGTCACGCTGTCGACAGATGCGTTCATGTCAGGCACGACGCTGCTGCTTCACAAGACAACGACACCAATCGTGAAGGTGTCAGGCAGGTGCGACTTCACAGGTCGAGTGGTCGTCGTGGACCCGGTTGTTGGTGCGATTGGCATCACCGCCGTGGTGGCGCAGCTATTGACGTATGTACCCCAGGTGCTGGACGTCGTTCTAGTCCAGGTCGCTCAGGCGTATGGCTGAACCCAGACGGAAGCGCCCCACTCCCGGCTGCCTCTTCACCAATCGCGGCAGCCGCAGTGCCAGCGCACGGCATCGACCTCAGGGTGAGTCGGCCGCGGTATCTGCCTTCCAGCGCACTGAGGTGCAGATCAAGTCCGCCTGAATGACGAGACGCTCGTCGATCACGGGCGCGAGTCGAGTGGGCGGTCGAGATCGGCGCTTCGTCTGCTGGTGCAATATCGAGCGTGGACCGTTCGATGCCGATCACAGGCATATCGGTGGATCCCGGGTGTTCGGCGGGAGGCGGTGCCAAGTCAGGGCGGATGAATATGCGTGACTCTTCCCACGACCCGCTCGATCGCATAGACGATGCCGACGAACGGAACTCCATAGAACAACGGTACGAACCAGGCGATTGCGGCGGTCGACGAATCGGTGGCCCGAAAGTACCGCCCGATCAGGAGGCCACATCCGACCATCGTCGCGAGAAGCACGGCCAGGCTCACCCGACTACGGCACACCAATAGCGCGACCACGATCGGCGCGGCGGCAACGACGCCATACAACGTGTACGACGAGACGGCGGTCATGCCGGTGACGGTGATCCAGTTGCCGGATCGGTTCCATCCGATCCACATGCACACTTGAGCGATGATGACGGCAAGACCGCACGGCATCCAAGCGAGCCACGAGCGGGACAGAACGACCCCAGTCGACCGGCCGGTCGAGGCAACTTCCGTCGCTTGCTCGGTCACTGCGTCTGCCGTTGGTTCCACCGGCAGAGAACAACTCCTTCGACGGCGGCGAGTGCAGCCACGGCGCCCCAAGCTCCGGGCTGGTACGTAACTCCCACCTTCGTACCAACCCAACCGATCCCTGCCGCAATCAGAGCCGGGAAACCGAGGAACATCTCGGCGGCGGTTTGCGCCTCGGTGAAGGTGAATTCCCCGGGGACACGCCCGTGGCGCGCGTCCTCGGCCTGGATGGACGGGTTGTAGCGACGCTCCCAGTCATCAACCGAAGCGCCCGCCATGCAGTGCATCGTGCCCGATCCGAGCGCGATCGGCAAGCCCGAACCCCTCCGGGCATGAATGGCGGAGCACGACAACGCTCACCCGTGCACGACGACGCCGGTTCCTCAGGGCTGATGCGGGCACAGCACGGACAGAAAGGCATCGTCCTGCCGGGGGCAGGCTCCCATCGACCCAGTCACGGTCGAGTCGGGCCGACCCCAGCGCGAGCCGGTCAAACGAGCGATGCCGTACATGGTGTCGAGCGGGCTCGGGATGTCGACTCGGTGCATCGGATCATCGCCGCGGCCGAACTCCGACCCGAACACGTCGCCGCGGTTGAGCGGGGCATGGCCCGCATCAACACCAGACCGACGTGCTAACGCCCGGGCCAATCGGCCAGTGCCGTCATCGCCGAGCGATAGCCGACCTCACTCGCCTCGACGATGCGATCGAACCGCCGGAACCCGATCTTGCTGAGATCCGGCGTGATGTACACGTCCGCGTACTGCCGGGCCTGCTCCTGTTGGGCCAGGCTGCCGAGGAGCGCACATCGGTTCATCGTGTCGGTGATGGCCGGGTATCGGTGCGCGGCCCTCCCGGGGAGCAGGTGGCGGAGTCCGATGCGCGGGGAACTGCCCGGTTCCAGGGTCATCTCGGCCTGCCGGGCGAACACGTCGACCGCGATGATCGGTCCGTCGTGGCGGTCGCGCATCTGATCGGTCGGTACGTTGTTCAGTTGCCCCCCGTCGATGTGGAGATGCCCGTCGGCATCGATGGCGGGCGGCCACAACCCGGCAACCGTGGCCGAGGCGCGGATCCAGAAACTCGCAGGACCGCGCCGATGTACGGCCAATCGGTATGCGCTGAGGTCGACGCTGGTGGCGAAGCACGGCAGCCAGAAGTCCTCGATGTCCCGGTCGCCGAAGGTGATGTCGTACAGGTGGGCCGCACGTTTGCCGGAGAACAACGAGACGGTCGGCACGGTCACCTCCCAGTGCAGTCGCCGATCGGTCCAGATCCGCTCGTTGCGGGCGAGCATCTCCTCCCACGTCCAGCCCATCGCGCACTGACCGGCGATGATCGCGCCCATGCTCGATCCACCGAGCGTGTCGATCGGTATCGACAATTCGTGCATCGCCCGGATCACACCGATATGCGCAAGCCCTCGGGCACCACCGCCGCCGAGCACCAATCCGACCGAAGTGCCGCTGACGTGGCGTGCGAAGCGAGCGAGATCGCCGTCGACGCCCTCGCGAACATGATGGTGGTGGGAGAAACCCCGGCCGGCGAGCCTCGCCGCCGTGCCGGACGGTTGGCGGATCGTCGCCCGGTGGAGGAGGACCAGCTCGAGCGTCGGGGCGGCCAGCGGGTCGATGCCGTGCCGGGCGATCTCGCAGATCGCCCCCACGTCACAGGTCGACGAGGCGTCGACCACGACGACCACGCGATCGCTGTGCCGTAACGTCGCGGCGAGCGTGGTCTGCTGATGCTCCTGACCGTGGACGACGACGCTGCCCCGGGTGCCGAGTGCGGCGGTTGCGACATCGACGAGCGGGCGGAGGCGCTGCGTCGGCAGTGTCGTGGACACCAACGCGAGGCGGCACCCGCTCGGTCGGCCATCACGCTCGCCGGGGAACACGGTTCGGTGGGCGACCCGGCGAGCGATCGCCACAGCTGCGCCGGGTACGTCGTGGAGCACCTCCTCGAACATGTGCGGCGGTACTCGCGCCAGCAGGGCGTCGCGCACCACCACCGCCGTGCGCGACCGGCCGCCGCCCGTGAGCAGTGCGCCCTCGCCGAAGACCGCGACCGGGTCGAGATCCCACGATGTGTGCACGACCGGCGAACGGGTCAGCAGAAGTCTGACCCTGCCCTCGAACAGTACGTACATCCCGTCGGCCGGCTCACCCTCGCTGAACAGTCGGCGTCCAGCCGGTACCCGCAACCATTCCACGCTGCTGACGAGGCGGTCGAGCAGGTCACCGCGGGGATGTCCGAGTGCGGCGACACCGTGGATCAACGCCGCCGCGTCCGGCGGTGGAACACCCTCGTCCATCGTGCACCTCCTGTCGGGATCTCCGTAACCCTGCCACGCGGCGCGTCAGCTTGTGCCGCTCGTCGAAGCGCAACTCGACGTCGACAAGCGCCCCTGGCTCCCTTGCCTCCGTCACGGCTCGGGCCGTGGAGCGGTTTGGGCCCTTTGGGCACCACAGGCCGCGCTACGTCATGTGCGCTTCGCTCCAGCCAGCGTTTACCTCAGTGGCCGCGCCGGCCAGTTGCGGGCGCAAGCCCCGATCAGCCCGCGGCGAGGACCGCCCGGGTGTACTCGACGATCGCGGCGATCTCGTCGGCGGTGAGACGGGCACCGAATGCAGGCATCCCGCGTCGGCCATCGGTCACGACGGCGACCTGGTCGGCGGTGTTCGGGAACTGGGCGACAACCCGGCCGCCGTTCAGCTTGGGACCGATCCCACCCGAGCCGTCGCCACCGTGGCAGCCCGCGCAGCGGTCGCCGTAGAGCCCCGCCGAATCGACGCCCGGAGCGGCTGCGGCAACTGCTGCCGGCGCGGCCGGGGGAGCCGTCGGGGAGTTGGTGAACATCAACACGACGGTGACGATGACGGCGGCGAGGACCAAGGTCTCGACGATCATGGCGATTCGGCGCAACACGATTAGACCTCCACGCCGATGTTGTCGAAGAACCACAGCGAACTCGTCAGCCAGATCAGCACGAGGAGGGCGAACAGCAAGCCCCCGACGACCGGCAGCGCCCATGACGGTGCTCGCTTCGATCGCACCGTCAGCACCTTGGTGGCGAACGCCCCGTAGAAGACGCACCCCAGGATCGAGTGAATCAATCGTCGGCTGCCCCCGGGATCCGGATTGAAGCCGAGTGACCAGAGACAGTGATAGGCGACCGGCAACGACACGAGCAGGGCGAGACTGCCCGAGATGCGATGAGCCGGCCCGACCCACGACGGCGCCCGCCCGGGTAGTTTGCCGTACATCCAAAGCGCACCGAGAAGTTGGGCGATCGCCAGGATCAGAGCGGCTGTCGTCATCCACGCCTTGAAGTGCAGCGTGGTCTTGAAGAACCACTTGATCGTCGTCTCAGACGCCGGATCGTGGGCCTTGCCATAGACCCCGACGAACACGGCGACCGCTGCGCCGACCCCGGCGGCGACACCCAGCCCGATTCCGGGTGGACGCGCCTTGACCGCAGTCCCATCGGCCAGCGCCATGTCGATCCCCTTTCGACGCCGCCCACAGCGGAGCGGCTCGCCGGAGCATAGCGGGCGACATCGGGTGAGGTTTCCGTGCGTCGTGGCGGCTACCGACGGGCCCGCGTTTGGCTCCTCGAGCTGATCTCGATGTGGGTCACACTGTCATCCTCCGGCCTCGACGATGGCACGGGGATGATGGAGAACGTCGCAGGTTGCGCACGAAAGCTAGGTTCCTCGACGATCGGCGCGTGAGTGCAGCGATCTAACGGCCATGCCATCGGCTACGAGCGGCTCCACCTCACCCGCACCGCGCCTCCCTTCCCAAGCGCCCGAGGTAGAGCTGGTCTGGCCGTCGAACGCATTGACGAGGCTGGAACTCGCAGGCCAGAGTTGGCTGGCGGGAGTCATGGTGACCGACTTCGAGGGCCGCCCCCTTCATTCTGTCGCCCATGCGAGAATGGCGCTGCGATAAGCCTAATTCTCGCCAGAGCAATCGGGACCGACGTGATGATTGTCGTCCTCCCCGCGACCACTGTGCTGATCGCGGACCATGGGCTTGTCGCTTCGTGCCACCGACGGCGACTTCACCTGGGGCGACGGTCCACAAGTTGCCGGGCCAGGTATCGATCTGCTGCTCGCGGTCACCGGCCGCGCCGACGCCATCAACCAATGCGAAGGCGAGGGTCTCGAGACACTGCGATCTCGCTGCTGAGCAGCTAAATCGCGACCACGATCGACAGCAAGACTTCGTGATAGTCAGGGATCGGCGTCCAGGCGGCCTTGACCATCGCTCGCGATCTATCCTCATCCGGCGCGTCTCGATCGCCCTCAACTGTGAGTCGTGTGGACCACTTCTGGATGCTCCGATCCGACGCCGTCGCCATAGGGCAGTGACACGCTACGTTCGCCGTGGCAGATATCAAGCGTGCGACCTCGGGGCCACGTCGAGCGATGGTGGATATGGGCCCACGCGCCCGTGACCGCCCAACCGCCGCCGATATCGAACATCACGCCAGACAGCGAAGCCGTCACTGAAGCGGTGGATTCCGGGCGCTCGGCTTGGGCCGGAGTGTGGGACGCTCGATGGATCGTGACCTGGCGTCGCCGCCGCCTCCCAGCTACTTGGGCGGCATGATGGTTGCCGCTTCGGCCGACGTGATGACGGGGAGTACCTCGAAGTCGGCGACATCGCTCCAGTTGGCCATCCACTGATCCAGGAGCGCGCGGTCGTGGGTCTGCATCACCTGGTAACACATTGTCACCGCAGGGTCCACCCAGCTGTTCACGTACTCAAGACCTTCGGGCGCAAGCCTTCCTTGCTCCCTGAAGCGACGGTAGACGGGTTCCGCGTTCCCGTTCCGGAACCGCTCGATGACCATAAAGAGTTTCGGCGTCGTCATGTAACAAGCGTAGTCACGAGGGCTCACCGGCTGGTCGGTGCCAAAAGCGCCTCCAACTTCCACTCGCCTGTAACGGCGAAGCCGAGCACGGCAATCGAGCAATACCGGGCGCCATCGCGCTGCCTTCGAAGTGGGCGGCAGCGGTGGATACCGGATGATCGGGAAGGCGCCGGTAGAGATCTCCGGGCGCCCGGGCGTCAGATGACGATGAGTTCGAGGGTGGGGGCGAGGAGCGACAAGTCGTCGGGATCCGACGTAACGACAGGTTGAGACGTTCGGCGAGCGCATACGACGACGTGGGCATCGACGATGTCGGACGTCCCGCTCGCAGCAAGCAACCTTCCGACATTCACGGCGTCGACTCGATCAAGGGGGACCACATCACTGGTCGGTTGACGGATCAACCTGGCCAGACGCGCTTGTCGTTCGGGTCGGCGGATTGCCTGGGCAAGCGCTGACGAGGGGATCGTCACGCGGCTGTTCGTTTCAGCAGCACGGGCCAGCAATACGATGACGCGGCGGTCGTCGCGGTCAAGGGCGATCAGGCCTCCGGCGTCAAGGGTCACGCCAGCCATCAGGCTGCCGAACGGCGGCGCGGCGCGGGCACTCCGAGCGCAGTGTCGGCCCAGGCGCGTTCATCGGCCGACATCGGTCCGCCAGTCTCGTTGAGCGCCTGGGCGAGCATCG
>JANNNL010000256.1:0-8119 GCA_031398525.1 Actinomycetes bacterium
CCGAAGCTGGTGATGTTCGACGAGCCGACCAGCGCGCTCGACTCCAAACTCGGTGAGCAGGTGATGGAGTTGATCCGCTCCGAGATGAAGGCCCGCGACACCGCGGCAATCATCGTCACCCACGACCACCGGATCACCCAGTATGCCGACCGGACCGCGACGATCTCCGACGGGGTCCTCGCCGCTTGACGCGCTCTCCGCGCCACCGCGTCCGGCGACGTGCGGCCACGTAGTCTGCGAGACCGTGACATCCGACGATCGACTGCTGGGGGCGCGGCGCTCACTGATCACCGAGGTCGCGGTTGGCGTCATCGCGTTGATCCTGCTCATCGGTCGTAACCCGCTTGATCTGGGAAACCGCTGGATTGGAAACGTCGACACGAAGTACTACGGATGGCTGGCGTGGAGGCTCGCTGAGCTCACCAGCCCGACGTTGCGGCTCCCCGGTGTCGTCCACCCCGCGGGGTTGGAGTTGGGCCTGCTCGACGGGCTGGCACCGATCACCGCCAGCGGCTTCCTCGTGCGGATTTTCGGGCGCTACGTGGGGTTGAACCTGGTGATCATCGGTGGGATCGTCGCCAACTACCTGGCGGCGCGTCGATTGGCCCGGGTCGTGGGGGCGCGAGGTGCGGGCGAGGTGCTGTGTGGACTGGCGTTTGCCGCCGCTCCGCTCCTGTCGTCGCCGGCGTCGTCGTTCCCGCCGCTGCTGTGGGCCTTCACCACGCCGTTGCTGCTTGCGGAGGTGATCCCCGCGGCTCGCGGCGATCGCCCGCTGCGCCCCGCGCGACTCGCGGCGCTGCTGGTCGGCGCGTATCTCTGTTCGATCTACCACCTGGTATTCGGTGGGATCGCGGTGGTGATCGTGGCTGTGACCTGGCCGAATTCGGCTGTCCGTCATCGCGACGGAGCCCGGCGATCGGCGATCGCGGTGCTTGCGACTGTGCTCCTGCTCGCTCCGTTCGGGATCGCCCGCCTGCGATACACCGACCAGGAACGCTCGGCGGGGGCGTCATCGACCTCGTTACTGGCCGACGCCCGCACGTTCAGCGCCGACATCGGCGACGTGGCGATCCTTCCCGCCCCGTTGCAGGTTGGGCCACGCGTCGGCCTGGGCATCGCCGAGCGGCCGTTGGAGATGTACCGGTTGGCGACGATCGGTTGGGCGTTGCTCGCCGGGATCGCGCTCGCCTGGGGTGCCCGCCGGTTCTCGAAGCGACCAACGGCTGCGCTGGTGCCGCTCACACTCGCGGCCGGGGTGTTGTGGATCTTGTCGCTCGGACCGGGGTTGGTGGCGTTCGGCCAGCGGCCCGCCGGGGCCCGGGATTGGCTGCCGTATCGGGCGCTGCTGGCCATTCCAGGACTGAGCGCGCTCCGGGCTCCCTACCGGGCCGCGATCCCGCTGGCGGGGGTTGCTGTGGCGTTGCTGGCCGTGGGTCTCGCCCAACTCGATGATCGGCGCGTTCGTCGATGGGCATGCGGCGCGATTGGCGTGTTGGTCGCGTTGTCGTGGTGGCCACAGATTCCGACGAGTACCGCAGACGTTCCCGATGGGCTCCGGCCCTTCTTCGCGGAGATTGCCGGCGCCGACTCACCGTCGGATGAGGCGGTGATGGTCGTGCCGTTCACCTGCGGATTCGATGATCTCGACGTGATGAACTGGCAGGTGGTCCACGGTCAAGCGATGGTCGTGTGCGGAGTGAGTTCGTCGGCGACGCGGTGGCAGACGCGAGCAGCCGAGTGGTTCACCAGTAGCGGCCTCGCCGCAACCCGGTGTGATCCGAGCATCGATGTGCTTGGGCGTACCAATGCTTTCGCGGCCGATCTGCGCCTCACCGACGCTGGCATCGCTGATCTACGCAACAGCTTCGACGTGCGCTGGATGATCTTCGACCGCCAGCGCGCCGGGGGATGCGTCACCGCTGAGTCGACGCTCGGGGCGTTGCGGGCCTATACCGAGGTGATCGACGATGGCAGATTCGTCGTGTTTGACCTGGTGACACCAGCCACGCCCGGCTGACAAATCCAGGGCTGATGGGCATCGACCGGTAGCCTGTGCCGTCGTGCGAGTTGTTGTGGTATTGCCCACCTATGAAGAGGCGGACAACGTTGTGCGAATGCTGCGGGAGCTGCGCTCGATCTGCCCCACGGCCGACATTTTGGTGATCGACGACAACAGCCCCGATGGCACCGGCAAGCTCGCCGATGAGGCGGCCGTCGAGCTGGGTCAGATCAGCGTGCTGCACCGCGCCGGCAAGGAAGGCCTCGGGGCGGCCTATCGGCACGGATTCACCGTCGCCCTCGCCGGCGGCTACGACGCGGTGGTGTCGATGGACATGGACTTCTCCCACGATCCGGCCGAAATTCCGGCGATGCTGCGACTCATCGAGAACGGCGCCGACGCCGTGATCGGCTCGCGTTATGTCCCCGGCGGGGGCACCCGTAACTGGCCGGTGCATCGCCGTCTGCTGTCGCGTTGGGGGAACCGATACACCGCGGGCGTGCTCGGGCTTTCCGTGCGCGATTGCACCTCGGGCTTCCGGGTGTACCGGGCCACCGCGCTCGCCGCGATCGACGCATCGACGACCACCGCCGACGGATACGCGTTCCTCAGCGAACTCGTCCGCCGCCTGGTGCGCGCCGACTTCAAGGTTGTCGAGCATCCGATTACCTTCGTCGATCGCGAGTTCGGAACATCGAAAATGTCGGGTCCAATCATCCGCGAGTCAATGCTGCTTGTCACCCGCTGGGGCCTGCGAGACGCCCGTCGGGCGATCAGCCGCCGTCTCCGTCTCCGTCGCCGGTAGTCGAGCTGTCGTTGACAGCCGAGCCGTTGACTGTCGCGCCTGCATCGGTCGTCGCAGCGTCGGTGACCACGTTGATTGTGGCGAGGGCGAGGAGCACGACAGCGAGAAGGGCCCAGCCGTGGGCCGCTTCGACATTGAGGACCCATCCATAACCAGGGGCGGGGCGGACCGTGCGCAGACGCACGATGTACCAGCCGGTGATGCCGACGACGATCATCCACCCGGTGAGGGCGAGGATTGCGCGCCGGCGGGCGACCCGGGCGACGAGGGTGATGAGTCCGGCCACCAGTCCCCAACGCGGCCCGATAACCAGCCCAGCAACGACAACGGCCATGGCCACGTCGGCCCACGTGGCCACGTCGCCCCACGTGGTTCCGAGGGTGTCGGGGCTTTCGATCAGGGCACCGACCGGTCGGCCGGCATGGCGGTGAGTAAACAGAAGGATGAAGAGCGAGGCGATGACGGCAACGATCGAGATGGCGAACCCCATCCAGATTGTTCGCTGGGGGGTCCAGTCGGCGGTGACGATACGAGGCTCGGCCGATGGCGCGAGCCGCCATCCGTTGAAGCCTCCGTCGACGACCTGCGGTTCGCCAAGGTCTGGCCCGTCGGTAATCGATGCACGCCAGCCTGGGTTCCACCCGTCTCCGAGCACGAGCCAACATCCGTCAGGGCAGGGTGACACGTTGATCGTGCGCGACGTTCGCGACCGGGTGACCTCCGAAGCAGTCGGAAGGCTCGTTGGCGTCGCAACCATCCCGCTCGTCATGACGAGGCGATCGACGGTCCATCCGACTGTGCCGCCCGGCACGGTCGTCACGCGGTGAGGGCCCGACGGCAGAGCGAGAGAGGCGGCGGCACACCAGTCGGCGCGGGCGGGGCTCCCCGCCAACAGCTCGGTAGTCGGTCCGCTCAATCGCAGCGACAATGGCCGGTCATCGACGGTCACGAGCTCCAGACAGGGTGTGGTGATCTCGGCGGGTAGGGCGAGACCGACCAGGCCCGGAACGACGATCTCGCCGATTGCTGCGGGGCGCAACAGTTGCTCGCCGGTTTGGGAGTCGCTCGTCAGTCGGGGCTCGACATCGTCGATCCGCAGGGCGAGGGAGCTTCCCGACATCGGTTCGAAGGTCAGTCGCGTGACACCGTCGGCATCTGCCGGCGGGAGCTCGATCTGACGTTCTGCCAGCCCACTGCCATCCGTATCGGTCATCGACAACGTCACCCGGGTGGGTCGGCTGTAGTGCTCGGTGTCGCGCACTTGGAGTTCGAGCAGGCCGGTGGTCGTGGCTTGGGGCACCGGAAGCGTGATCGTCGCCCCGACGACGTCGTCGGTGGGCGTCAGCCAAGCTGTACGGGGGTCTCCATCGACCGCAGCCCAGGCCCCGGTCTCAGGATGGCCGAGCAAATGGCCGCTGGACACGGGAAGTCCCGGTATGCCGACCACCTCGCGCAGCGTTTGGTCGGTCAGACGGGGGTCGAGTCGAACGCTTGCGGCGAGTGTGAAGTTGTACGCGGCCGGAAGGGTGAACTGGCGGGCAAGGGATGGCTCGGGGTCACTGCGGTGCCGGTCGGCCGGGTCGATTCGTGACCGGGACAGCACCACGGCGAGCTGCTCGGGGGTCGCCCCGATGCGAGTCGGGAGTCGAACGATCTCTGGTTGGCCCGCGAGGCCATCGACGCGAACCTCGGCGAACCCGACGGCGTTGAGACCCGGGTAGGCCAGTTGATGGCCAATGTTCGTACCAGTGATCTCGATCGTCACCGGACCACTGGTTTTCGGTAGGTCGAGGGTTTGCCCCGTCGCTGAACGTGAGGACTCGTCGAGCACGACATCGACTGAGGCGGTGTCGGCGCTGACTCGAACCGCAGTGATCCAGCGGGGGGCCGTCGGGGTTTGTGGCTGGATCAATGTGATCGATTGCCCGAAAACCGACGACGAGAAATCTCGACGGCTCACGCGGAGCTGTTCACCAACGACCTCGGAACGGTCTCCCACCAGCCATGCGGTGGTGAGTTCACCGTCGACCGCGAGGGCCGCCCGATCCTCGGGTCGATAGGTACTCGACGCGCCGTAGGCGGTCGCCGCGGCCTGCAGGCCGCCATCGTTGATCGCCACGGTTTGATCATCGGTGCGTTCGATCGGGAAGACCGCCAAGCGATGGTCGGCGAGGTCGGTGCCAAGCACCGCGTCGTCGCCGCCCTCGGGCACGGCCTCCTCGGTGAACCCAACGACGTCTTGTGAGCCCCGCCAGTGGCGGGCGGCGCGTCGGTTGGAGTCGGTGAGCACCACGAGTGAGGCGTCGGCTACCGCGGCAGCGAGTTCGTCGTCGGTCATCGACGCGGCATATCGCACCAGCTCGGAGCCACCTACGAGCCCGGCGCCGGCCGCCTCGACCACCCCGGCGCCGCTCCCGACGACGACGATCGAGTCGGTCTTGGCCCGCACCGGCACCAGCGGCTCCGGGACGTCATACAACGATGCCGCAGGAAGCA
Organism: Actinomycetes bacterium; assembly: GCA_031398525.1. Lineage (GTDB taxonomy): Bacteria > Actinomycetota > Acidimicrobiia > Acidimicrobiales > Ilumatobacteraceae > JANMJD01. Next base: position 5,301 of record JANNNL010000256.1, read on the forward strand.
CTGTCTGCGCGGCGGCATCATCGTTGTGACCATCGTCGTACGGGATGGCCGGGTCGTTCGGGGTCGGTGCCCCGAAGGTGGCCGGTGTCGTCGAGAGCGACTCGCGCACGAACTGGTCGACCAGCGCGGGTCGCCGAGAGCCGAACCGCTCGAAGGCCAGGTCGCCGGGGACGAGCACCTGATCGGCCCCGAGCAATCGGCTCACGGGGGCAAGGGCCTGCGGATCGAGCGTGCCCTCTTGCAGCTGGTCATCGAGGGCGTACAGCAGATCCATGGCCGCGGCGCTTCCCCCGGGCACGAGGTCACGAGTGATCAGCGGCCGCTCGGTGATCGCCGGAAGGAGCGGGTCGACCAGCGTGCCCCAGCGGTGGACGCCGAACTCGGATCCGGGCAGCTGCAGTACCCGGCCGCCGTTGGATCGCTCGTCGAGCGCAGCGCCCAACTCGTGCCAGGCCGCCGGAATCTCGGCGTCGCGCGACTGTGCCGCGCTGACGAGTTCACCCCGCCACAGACCGGGCAGGTTGGCAACGGCGAGCAGTGCGACGATAACCCACGCGAGCGCCCCTATGCCGGTGGAGACTGCACCCGGGCGGGAGCGGCGGGCGATGAGCACCTTCCATCCGTGGGCCAATGCCCCGGCCCCCAGCGCGAGCCCGATCAGCAGGTTGGGGACCGCCCGCGTTGAGCTGCGCAGGGCAAGGGCAAACCCCGAGGACGGTGAGGTGGCGATCGGGCTGAACAGGGGAGACGCGGCCGAAATCGGGTGCACCCCGACCCCGATGACGATGCCGGCCAACATCGACCAAGCGGCGAAGCGACGTCCCCGCCAGCGCACCAGGGCCAATCCGGCAAAAGCCGCGGCGACCAGGCCGAACGATGTGAGTACCGACCACGTCGACACCTGATACCACGTCCCCGCTCCGGTGAGGGGCCCGGTGCGGTCGTTGACGTAGGTGAGCCAATAGCCGAGGCCCCGGAGCACTTCAGACCCGTTCGACGTGAAGGAGACGGCGTCGACGGTTTCCGTGAAGGCCAAGACGTTGCCGCCGTAGCCGGCTTGGACGACCAGGCCGCCGAGCCACCAGGCGGTAGCACCGCCGCACAGCACGGCTGTACGGGCGAGGAAACCACCGATTCGCCGCCACGGCACCTCACGACGCAGCCCCGCATCGACGAGCCAGAGCACTGGCGCCGGGGTGATCATGATGATCGCGGTGGCGTTCAACCCGCTGATCGTTGCCACGATGAGCGCGACGAGCGCCGGGGTTCGCCAGGCGTCGAGTCGGTGCCGGAACGATTGCCCGACGGCAGCTCGCGGCGTCCCCGCGCGTGACGTCCAACCGACCACGAGACCGACGAGCCAGGGGAGTGCCGCCCAGTTGGGCAGTTGCCCCGACGTGCGGGCGACGTACGGCACGATGAACGGCGACAGTCCGTAGACCAGAGCGGCCGCTAGCGCCGGGCCCGGGGCCAGCCCCAGGCGACGGGCGCACCACCGCATGCCGGACGCCGCGGCGAACATCAGCGTGCCGATCCACAGCCGGTGAGCGATCCAGTCGGGGATGCCGAGCCGGTCGAAGGTCCAGAACCACGGTCCCATTGGCCAGAGGTAGCCGATCGACTGGTGGGGGACCCATCCGCCAAACTGCCGGAAGTCCCACATCCACGGGGCGTCGGCAAGCAACCGGGACGGGTTGAGGTAGAGATAGAGCTTCGTGTCGGACGGCATCCGGCCGGGAGCCGAGCGCAGGGGCCCGAGATAGGCGACCGCGGCCAACAGAGCGATGTGCCAGCCGCCCGCCGTGATGTAGCGACGAACGCGGGATGCCCGGTGCGGGCCCGGTTCCGCCCCGCGGTCGGTCATTGAGTTGCGATCACGGAATCGCGCCGCGGGCTCCATAGACCGCGGTGACCGCCACCAGCCCGGCACCGCAGATCGCCATCAGGAACCCCCACGATTCGCGATACTTCTTTGGCCACCAGGCGGCGAACCCGATGAGTAGGGGAAACGCCGTGTACAGGAAGCGGGGCCGGGCCGTCACCGTCGAGGGCAGCAGCATCAAGGCCAGAACGGTGGCGCTATAGGCAATCCAGGCCGGTGGAATCCTGACCTTCCACGAGCCGTAGATCATCAGCACCATCGCCACGACCGAGCCGAGGGTGAACATGCCGCCGGGCGAACCCAGCGGGTCGCTGATCGCTGTCCAGATCCGAGAGAGTGCCGTAACGCCGAAACTCAATCCTTCATCCCAGGCCTCGCGCTGCACTCGGAACCACACGCCGGATTCATTGGCATGGCGGGACAACAACACCTGAAACAGCAGCCAGCCGATCGGCGCGATGATCGGTGCCGCAAGTGCCTTCCATTCGCGTCGTTCCTTGATCGCGAACAATGCCGCGACCCCGCATGCCACGGCGGCGGCCACACCGTTGGGGCGAGCTGCGGTCACGATCGCTGCGGCCACACCGGCTGCGAGCCACTTTCGTTCGTGCAGCCACCACAGGCACAGGGCCATCGCGAACAACATCACTGCTTCGCTGTAGGCGTAGAGCAGCACGAAACTGCCGGGGAACATGGCCATGAGCACCATCGCCCGCTGGGCAATCTCGACGTCCCAGATGCGTCGGGTCAACAACCCGACCATGTAGATGAACGCCGCACCGAGGACGATGTTGAGCCCGATCGCGACCCACACGTCACCCCCGGGGAGGTGATTGAGCATGCGAACCAGGAAGGGATAGACGGGGAAGAAGGCGGCCCGAGCCTCAAGGTCGCCGAAGGTGACATTGGCGGGGACCATGCGCGGATAACCCTTGCG
>JANNNL010000283.1:0-1965 GCA_031398525.1 Actinomycetes bacterium
GCCCTCGCCTGACGTCGTGTGCCCCGAGCCGACTCCGCCGGTTGGCGTGCCGTCCGAAGCCGATGCGTTGGACAAGGCTCGCGACCTGTTCACCTCGATCGGCCTCGACCTGAGTGGCTACGACTTGAGCGTCACCGGCGACGAATGGGGCCGCAACGTGACCGTCACGCAGATGCTCGACGGGCATCGCTCGCCGGTCGCCCAGTCGGTTGGCTTCGGTGAAAATGGTTCGTTGACCTGGGCTGGAGGTGTGTTGGCGCAGCCGGTCCGTGGTGCCGACTACCCACGGATCAGCGTTGCCGACGCCGTCCAGCGGCTCAACGACCAGTCCGCGTCGTGGGGCCCAATGGTGCGAGGCGCGGCCATAGATGTTCCCGCCGAGGGTCCGATCGTCGGCGATGCCGATGGCGCGACGATCGAGCCAGCGCTCGGCGCCCCCGAACCGGCGATCGCCATCGACCCGACGGTCTGCGTCGACCCCGGCATCCTGATCGCTCCCGAGGATCTGGCAGCCTCGGGCGGAGGTGCTGCGGGGGCAGAAGCCGGCAACGTTGGCGGTGACACCCCGTTGGCTACGCCGGATGCGCCGATCGATCCGGCGGTCGATGTCGTCGGTGAGCCCGGCCCCGGCTGCGGCGAGTTCACGCCCCCGGAGCCGATCACGATCCGCCTCAACGGCGTCACCGAAGGTTTGACAATGGTCTGGGCGACCGACAATACGGTGTGGTTGCTGCCCGCCTACGACTTCACCGACGCCGACGGTGGCCAGTACCAAATCAACGCCGTTGCCGATGGCTTCATCGAAAACGTCCCCGTCGAAGCCGAACCGGTCCCCGTTCCGGCCGTCGAGTCGCCGTCGGTGGACTCGGCTGCGGTGCTGGTCGGTCTCACCGAGGCTGAGGCCTCCGACACCGCGATGGCCAACGGTTGGACTTTGCGAGTCGGACAGTTAGACGGCGAGCCGCTCGCGGTGACCGCTGACTTCTCCGAGACCAGGGTCAACGTCGCCGTCGACGAGGGCAAGGTCACCACGATTCTCAGCATCGGCTGACCGCAGGAACGCGGCGTCGCCGTCGTCCGATCTGGGGAGTGGCATGTGCGGTTTTCTGCACGTGCCACTCCACATTGGCGTTTTGGGGCGCTGAACACGGTCGCGCCGGGCCGCTGATGGCTGCACGGGACTCGGGCTTCGCGGCGTGAGTGGGCCGTGGGTCAGATAGCCTGGCGAACCGCATGTTCGACACGCTGTCCGATCGATTCGAGGGAATCTTCAAGCGCCTCCGTGGCAAGGGTCGCCTGACGGCGGCCGACGTCGACGAGGTGCTCAAAGAGATCCGCACCGCCCTCCTCGAGGCCGACGTCAACGTCGGCGTCGTTCGCCAGGTCGTTGCCCGCATCCGCGAACAGTGCGTCGGGCTGGAACTGTCGCAGGCGCTCAACCCGGCCCAGCAGGTCATCAAGATCGTCAATGCCGAGCTCACCGGCATGCTCGGCGGCGAAACGCTCAAGATCCACTACGCATCGCGCCCGCCAACCGTCGTGCTCATGGCCGGTCTGCAGGGTTCGGGCAAGACCACCAACTCGGCCAAGTTGGCCAAGTGGTTCAAGTCGCAGGGCCGCAACCCGATGATGGTCGGTGCCGACCTCCAGCGTCCCGCCGCGGTCGAGCAGTTGCGCACCCTCGGCCGCCAAATCGACGTCCCGGTTTTCTCCGAGGTGTCCGATCCGGTCACCGTCGCCACCCGTGGTTTGCAGGAAGCCCGCCGACTGGGCCGTGACGTGCTCATCGTCGACACCGCCGGTCGCTTGGCGATCGACGAGGAGATGATGGAGCAGGTCCGACAGATCTCCGTCGCCCTGTCGCCCAACTACACCTTCCTCGTCATCGACGCGATGACCGGTCAGGATGCCGTTGAGGTGGCCGAACGCTTCCACGAGACCCTCGCCATCGACGGTGTGATCCTC
>JANNNL010000376.1:0-1149 GCA_031398525.1 Actinomycetes bacterium
GTTCGCGAGTTCAGCGGGGACGAGACGTCGTGCCTGTTTGCCACCGCCGGGTTCTTCCAGGGCGTCGACATTCCGGGCCGCACCCTGTCGCTCGTCACCATCGACAAGATCCCGTTTCCTCGACCCGACGACCCGCTGCTCTCGGCTCGCCGCGAGCTCCTCGGGGCGAGTGCGTTCTCGACCATCGATGTTCCGCGGGCCGCGATGCTGCTCGCCCAGGCCGCTGGCCGGTTGATTCGGTCGACCACCGACAAGGGCGTGGTCGCGGTGTTCGACAAACGACTCGGTACCGCCAACTACCGGTGGGACATCGTCCGCTCGCTCCCGGCCATGCGCCGCACCCGTCATCGCGCCGACGCCGAGGCCTTCCTGCGCGAGATCACCGCCCCGCCAAGCTGAACCATCCAGAACTGAATCGGCTCGGCCGGTATTCTCGGGCCGTGGAAACTACCGATGATCCCGAACTCGTCGCTGTCGATGTGGTCGATGGCGTGGCGACGATCACGCTGAACTCTCCGGCGAACCGCAACGCGCTGTCGCGACGGCTGTTGACCGACTTCCACACCGCTCTCGATCGGGCCGAGCAGCCCGACATGCGCGTCGTGATCATCAATCATGCCGGATCGGCATTCTGCGCGGGAATGGACATGCGCGAGCGAACTCAAGGCGACGCAGCGACCAATCAGGCCATTTCGGGGGCCTTCGTGTCGATACTCGAGCGCATCGAGTCGATGGCTCCGGTCGTGATCGCTGCGGTGAGCGGAGCGGTGCGCGCCGGCGGGGTCGGGCTGATGGCCGCATGCGACTTGATCGTCGCCCACTCGGCGGTCACGTTTGCCTTTTCCGAGGTTCGCATCGGAGTTGCCCCGGCAATCATCTCGCGCCCGGTGCTCCGGCGGGTCCCGTGGTCGGCGATCGCGGCCCCCTTTCTCACCGGGGAGACATTCGACGCCCCGTCGGCCAGGTCCATGGGACTGATCACCCACGTCAGCGACGACGTTCCCTCTGCGGTCGCAGACCTCGTCAGGGGCGTCTTGCAGGGGGCACCAGGTGCCGTAGCGGCGACCAAGCGGGTGCTGCGAGCCGCGGATGCCGTGCCGGACTACGACGCTCTTCAGACGGTCTCTGACGAGATGTTCGCCGCCCCCG
>JANNNL010000413.1:0-2009 GCA_031398525.1 Actinomycetes bacterium
GTCCATCGTCGGATCGATCTTGAACCCGACGATCGCCGGATCCTCGTTGGCCAGCATGTTCACCCCGTCGACCGACAGCGTGAACGACCCGGTCAGCCCCGTCAAGTCGGGGTTCGAATCCTGGGCCGCATCGGTGCCAGCGGTCTGAGTCGTCGGCAGGAAGCCCGCGGGCAGAGTGGCGAGCTCGAACTGCACCTTGTACGTGCCCGGAAGCAGATCGCCGAACGAGTAGAACCCGTTCGCATCGGTCGTCGCCACCGGTACGGCATTGCCATCGGAAACCTTGGCCGGGCGGAACGTGCCCGGGACCGCCGGATCCTCGATCAGGAGATGAACCTTCACCCCGACCACCGGCAACTCGCCGTCGTCCTGGATGCCATCGTGATCGGTGTCGTACCAGACATAGTCCCCAACGGCGACGGGCTGCCAAATGCCCGCATCGTTCGTCGGGTTGATGTAGGCAGCCCGCAGCGATGTGCCATACGTGGTGTCGTCGGCTGCCGTGGTCGAACGGACATTGCTGGCGCTGTACGACAGCGTGATCACACCCGTCGATGCGGTCGCATCGGTCGCGGCCACGTAGGCGGCGTCGGAGTCCGAGCCGTCCACCGTGAGCAGGCTGTCGGCGAATGTCCACTGATATCCGGGCTGATTGTGAGTGAAGACCACCTGATACTTGCCCGGCACCAAATAGTCGAACAAATACAACCCGTTGGCGTCCGTGGTGTCGTCGGCAACGGCCACGCCATCGGCATCAAGGGCCGTGACGAACGTGCCCGCGGCGTTGGCCATCAACAAGTGGGCGGTGGCTCCGACGACCGGCTTCTCGCCGACGTCTTGTGTGCCATCGCGGTCGAGGTCGAACCAGACGTAGTCACCGATGGATAGGGCGAACCAGACACCGGCGTCGATCGATGGGTCGGTGAGCTTCAGCCCATTCAGATCGGCATCGGTCACCGGGGCGTCGGCGAACACCGCCGCCACATGGGACATCGCCGTCGCGTCGGTCGGTGCCGTGTAGGTGGCGTCGGAGTCGAGCGTGTCGTTGCCCGGGCTGTTGGAGGTCGTCCACTCAAAGCTGTAGGGCAGCGAGAACACGACCTTGTAGTTGCCCGAGGCCAGGTTGGTGTAGGAGTAGCGGCCCTGGGCGTCGGTGTAGTCCGGGGCGATCGCCACGCCGTCGGCGTCGACCGCAGCGATGAACGTGCCCGGCGCGGCCGGATCTTCCATCAACAACTCGGTCTTGACCGCCTCGATACCGACCTCCGTCAGCGGGTCGAAGATCCCATTGTGGTTGGCGTCATACCAGACCAGGTCGCCGAGCGAGACGGGGGTGAAGATGCCCATGTCGATGGTCGGGTCGATCTTGACCGCATCGATCAACGGATCGGTGTTGGGCACCATGTTGGTCCCACTGATCGACAGCGTGAACGACGGAGTGAGCCCCGTCAGCGCCGGGTTGGAGTCAACTGCGGTACTCGATCCTTGGGTCTGCTTGGTCACGACATAGCCGGTAGGCAGGGTGGTCAGGACGAACTGCACCTGGTAGACGCCGGGGATCAGGTTGTCGAACATGTACAACCCGGTCACCGGATCGGTCGTGGCCTGCGGCACCGCGGTGCCGTCGGCGTCAGTGGCGGCGATGAACGAACCTGGAGTGGCCGGGTCCTCCATCAGCAACTTGACCCCGACGTTGCCCACCGGCTTCTCACCGAGGTCCTGGATGCCGTTGTAGTTCAGGTCGTACCAGACGTAGTTGCCCACCCCGACCGGCTGCCAGATACCGGCATCGCTGGTCGGATCGACGAAGTGGGCCTTCAGCGGGCCACCGACCAGCGGCCCGGCGTACGTCGTCGTATCCACCGGGTCGGCCGGACGCAGGTTGAGCGCGGTCGGGCTGAGGTTAATCAGCGAGCTCATCGAAGTCGCATCAGTCGACGCGAGGAACACGGCGTCGGAATCGATGGTGTCGAGACCGGTGTTCCCGACCGTCCAGCGGTAGCCGGGCT
>JANNNL010000425.1:0-6742 GCA_031398525.1 Actinomycetes bacterium
CATGAGCGGGGCTTGGTCTTGTCGGGGTCGTAGAACGGGAATCGCACCACGGTGGCAGCGATCCGCTTCTGGTGCCCGTCGATCTTGCCGACCTCGACCGCGGTGCCGAGCGCGGCGTACTCCGGAGCCACCCGGGCGAGGGCGATGTTGGTGCCCAACCAGGGAGAACGGCAACCCGAGGTGACCAGGCCGACCTGCGGTTTGGTGCTGCCCGAACCGGGGTGGACGCAGTCGCCGTGCCCAGCAATCTCCGAGCCTTCGAGCTGCAAGCCGACGAGCACCTGATCGGGATTGGCCTTCTTGCGGGCCAGTGCGGCGCGGCCGATGAACTCGTCGCCCGGGTGGTCGGGCTGGTCCTTCGGGCGACCTTTGTTCAGGGCGACGGTGAACCCGATGCCCGCGGCGTACGGGTCGATCGTGTCGTCGAACTCATAGCCGGCGAACACCAACCCGGCCTCGATCCTGACGACGTCGAGCGCGTCGAGGCCGAGCGGGCTCATCCCGTGCGGCTCACCGGCTTGCCACAACGCGTCCCACACCGTTCCCGCGGCGGTCCGGTGGCAGAACACCTCGTAGCCCAACTCGCCCGAGTAGCCGGTGCGCGAGACCATCACTGCCGGACCGGAGGGACCACCGATGCGGCCGATGGTGAAGCGGAACCAGCCGAGCTCGTCGATCGTCGGCTGGGTCGGGGAGGTCCAGATTGCGTCGCGCAGAATGTCACGGCTGCGCGGTCCTTGGACGGCGACGTTGTGCAGTTGATCGGTGGAGTGCTTGACCCACACCTTCATGCCCCGTTCGGCCGCTAGTTCGCGTAGCCACGTGCCGCCATATTCGTCGCCGCCGATCCAACGGAAGAGGTCGGCCCCCAGGCGAAACAGGGTGCCGTCGTCGATGATCCCGCCGGTGGGGGAGCACATCGCGGAGTAGACGACTTGCCCGACGCTGAGCTTGCGGACGTCGCGGGTGAAGGCGAGTTGGCAGAGCGCCTCGGCATCGGGACCGGTGATCTCGAACTTGCGCAGCGGCGACAGGTCCATGATCACGGCCCGCTCGCGGCACGCCCAGTACTCGGCGATCGAGCCTTGCGATGAGAACGACGTGGGGAGCCAGTAGCCGCGGTACTCCGTGGTGCGGCGGGTCAGTTGGCTCCACGAGGGCTCGAATCCGGTGGACTTCGTCAGGGTGGGCAGGGCATCGGGCGTCACTCGGTAGGCCATCGCTTTCGTGAACGTGCGGGACGCGTCGTAGACCCGCACATGGATGTCGGTGGGGTTCCAGGCGTTCGTCGGGTCGATGTCATCGGGGCACGCGGACGAGCCGACGACCAGGTCGGTGAGGGCCTTGAGCAGCACGTAGTCGCCCGGCCGACTCTCGGGCTCGTCGAGGGTGATCGAGTTGCCGACGAGCCTCGTGTTGTACCAGAGGTTGATCGCCGGCCACCCCCGGCGGGCTTCGATGCCGTATTGCTGCAGTGCCGCATTGAAGTTCTCGGAGCAACTCGGATGCCCGGGGTAGCCCATGTCCTCGTAGTACTTGGCGGTGCACGCCAACCCGAACGTGTCGTGACGGCCCGCGGTGTCGCGCACGACCTCCAACAGCGGCTGCATGTCCTGATCGAAGTACTTCGAGGCCAGCCCGGGGGATGGGTAGAGCGCGCCGAGCAGCGTGCGAGTCGTCGTCGGGTCGATGCCGCGCTCGCGGCCCTGGTGCAACCGACGGGAGTTGAAGGCGACCAGGTCGCTGCACTGGCGGCCCTCGACATCGATGATCTGAATCCACTGGCCCTCGGCCACCTCGTACGCCGCTGCGGTGGCCCGATCGACCCGCAGGTCGAGCAGCATCGGGAGCGCCAGGGGATCGGGAAGGCGGGGCTCGGCGTCGGGCGAGATCGTGGAACGCTGGATCTCAATGGCAATCGCGGCGGGCGGAAAATTCTCGTCGGGAGCCATCACTCGACTTGGGACGGCTACCGAAACGTCAGCGCTGTCGCTGACGCACCACCGCTCGGTGGTTCCCGGTCGGGTACTCGGGCCGAACAACTCCGCTCGTTCCACGACCCCGGGCAGGCGCCCGTTGAGCAACTTGAGCAGGCAGGATGACCAGCCTTCGCGATCTGTGACGCGGAGTTCATCGCCGGGCTGCAGGCGAAACGAACGCGTTTCACCTGGCTCGACTAGGTAGCGCTCCAGGCCGGGGACTCGATCGAGGAGCCCGCGTTCGATCAGCAGCGGCTTCGCAGCGTGCGTTAGGGGACCGAACGACATGGTCTCACCCGACCTGGGCGCGACTGTGGTCACATGTGACGAATTTCGCGCCCAGATCCGCAGCGGGGATGCCGAACCGACGCATCTCAGCCGACCTTGACCGTGCCCTTGGCACCCTTGGCCTCGTCATCGGCGGCCTCGGCCATCAGCCGATCGGCGAGCGCCCGCTTGCCGGACGGGTCGAGCTTCTTGACCTCGTTGTCGATGTTGCGCTGGTTGACGGCCTGGTTCCAGTAATCGAGGCTCTCGAACCCGAGCAGCACGGCCTTGCCGACGAACTGACGAAGCACCTCGTTCGTCGGGCCCATCACCCAGCCCGCCTTGCCGTCGCGCAGGTAGCGCTCCAACTCCATGTCGCGCTTGTAGCCCGAGCCGCCGCACGCATGGAGCATCTTGTCGCAGACGTTGGCGACATTCTTTGCCGCGGCGAACTTGATCTGCCACGCCCAATGCAGGAACGCGGCGCGCGCCGTCGTGCCCGGCGCCAACACCACCGTGTTGTTGGCCGTCGCGTCGTCCATCGCCCGGGCGATCGACAGCGAGAACATCCGACAGCCGTTGGTGTCGATGAGACACTCCCCGACGTAGTCCTGGATCGTCGGATAGTCACAGACGCGCAGGCCCACGTCGACGTGCTTCTTGCGGGTGGTATGGCGCTTGGCGATGTCCATCGCGCCCAGCGCGATGCCGTTCCATACCGACGACGAGCCGATGAGGAACCACGGGTCGACGCTCTCGTCGTTCGACTCGGCACCGTCACCGACCGGACCGATCATCTGCTCGGTCGGCACAAACCCGTTGACGTCAAGCGAGCCTGATTGGTTGCCGCGCAGACCCAGCGCGTCCCACAACTCGGGCTTGGCCTTGGCGTCGTCGGAGTCGACCACAAAGACGGACAGATCGTCGTACCAGGCGAAATTCGGGCTGGTGGTCTGCACGACATAGAAGTCGGCGAACCCGGCCGAGGTCGTCCACGATGCCTTCTTGCGGACGTTGAACCCACCCTCGGCATGCTCCGCACCCGACGAGATCGGATACCAGAAGTGCGAGCCGGTCTCGGGGTCGGAGTACGACAGCGTGCCGATCAGCACGTCGGAGTTCAGCCGGCGGATGTACTTATCGATCAGGTACGGCGTCGGGCGCAGCATGATCGTGTTGACCGCGCCGGAGTGCATCACGTAGCACATCGCCGTCGACGCGCAGCCGTAACGGGCGATCGTCTCGCAGACCACCGAGAACATCTGGTGGCTCTGACCGAGGCCGCCATATTCCTTGGGGACCGTCAACGCGAGGAAGCCGTGCTCGGCGAGAATCTCGAAGTTGCGGCGCGGATACTCGAGGTTGTCATCGAACTGCTTGGCGTTGGCGCGCATCTCGCCCTCGCACAGCCCGATCAGCGTGTCGCGCAAGGCCTTCTGCTCGTCGTCGAGCACCCAGTCCGGGTCCCACTCCTCGCCGATGCCCCAAAACGGCTCGTTACCCCACGTTTTTCCGGCCACGAACCAACCCCCAAAGTTGAGTGTGATGAAACCTTGTTTCACTCCACCGTACTCGCTGGGTTTCAACGCGCCACCCCACGTCGGATGTTGGCACGACCACGGCATGGCTGCCAAGCGTCCTCGCACGCCCCGCGGCTCGCAGACAATGCGTTACGGCGCGGGCGGGGGCGTGCTTACGGCGCGACGAGCCCGAGCTTTCGGCGCATCCGAGCCATGTCGTACGACGCCATTCCCATCGACGGACTCCGTTCAAACTCGTCGAGCATCCGCAGAACGTCGGCCCTGCGAGTCGGGTCGGCGAGCGCCTGGGCCGGGGTCAGCCCGCCGAATGCGGGGATGCTGTCGGCGAGCCAGCGGTCTTCCAGCGTGTCCTGAATCTGATCGATCACCTCCGCAGTCATCGCCGGAGGTTCGGGACTGGTCGGCAGGTCACCGGTGTCAATCTGCGAACGGATCTGGTCGAGGTCGCGTGAATCGCTGATGTCGATGAGCACGAAGCCGTCGGACAGCAGTTGCTCACGAATCCGGTCGAATCGCTCGACCGAGTTGGTGTCGACGATCAATTCGTCGCCCGCGCGACGCAGCCACGCCCGCATCACCCGGTCCTCGTCGATGTCGACGTATTCACTCCATCGGTCCTGTTCAATGGCACCGTCGGGGTCGTCATCGATGTCGTCATCGATGTTGTTCTCGTCGCCTGGGTATGTGCGATCGAGGACCGTGCGGGCCTCGCCCCAACCAGCGAGCGGAGGAGCAAAGCGGGCCGCGATCGCCACGATCTGTTCGCCCTCGCGGTTGGTGAGTCGCGGCGCGGCCATCGTGGAGCCGTACCATGCCGCGAGGTTGCGCATTGACGCGCCCTGATCGAGAATCGCCAGCAGTGATGGTTGATTCCGCATGGTGATCGTCAGCAGAGTGCCGATGACCATGGCTTCTTCGCCGACGTAGCCGAGCCGGGCGAGGACATAGGAGCCGGGCTGCAACGGGTCGTCGTCGGGCTCGAAGCCCGTCTGCAATGCTGCGGGAACCAGTGTCGCCCGGACCTCGCCGCCGTGGGCCACGTTTCGCCCGAGGAACCATCCGTCGCCAGCATCGAGCACCTCGTACATCGAACGTTTCTCGGCCGCCCATGCCTCGATCCACGCTCGCTCGTCGGCGGGGATGACCTCGCCTCGCTGGCGCAGGTATTCATGGATGGTCCCACCCTCGACCGTGGCGAGATCGTGGATGAACGAGTCGCCGAGCAGTCCACGCATCTGGTCGTCCGATAACGATGACGCCCGATCGGCCACGATGGATGCAACGGCGGCGATGTCGGCGAACCGCTCGGGGTCCATCATGAACGAGAACACCTGGTGCCATCGGAGTCGAGCCCGTAACGGGATCGACAGTCGTGCGGTGTTCGTGCAGCACTGCTTGAACTTGCGGCCCGAGCCGCACGGGCACGGATCGTTGCGACCCGCGGTCAGGAACGGTCGCAGCAGCCGCGAGAAGTACTCGACATGGTGGTGGTGCTCGGCGCCACTGACGCGCCGACGAGCCTGGAGCGAGCGCATGTACTCTCCCGCATCGCCCAGCAGATCGGCTTGGAGCATGCCCGCCCAGGGTGCCGACGGATCGAGAGCGACAGCCTCGCGCAGATCGATCATCGCCTGGGCGGCGGACCCTCGCCGCAAGCCATTACGAGCCCCGAGGTACAGCCCGTTCGCCCTCGTTGTGCGGTTGTTGGCCAACGCTACGAGGAACTGATCGAGGTGCGGATTGTCGAGACGATGGCGGTCGAATGTCCACTCGGCGAATGCCGGAACGACCGGGCCATGATCGAGGTCGGCGGCCAGCCCAGCGACACCAACTTCTCCAGCGGTACCCACGGCGGCGTACGCCTTGACCACATGGCGCAATGCCTCGGTGCAGCACTTGTCCATCTTGTAGGTCTCGGCGAGTTCGGCGAGTTTCAGTCCTTCGGCCCGTGACTGGGGGGTCTCGAATGCTTCGTCGGCCCGGCCGCACCAACTGGCGTCGACCCGCAGCCCGGCCCGAACCAACAGCTCGCCCAGCGGTGCCACCGGTCGACGGAATGCCGCAGGGTCGCGAAGGACGGCCTCGATCACCACGTCGGCCGTCTCGATGGCTTGGCCGGGTCGATGCGTCTCGTTGAAGGCCGCACGGAGCGCATCGACCTCACGGGCTCCGTCGCCGACGGTCGTCGTCTGCTCGACGCTGACCGACTGACGGCCGCGACGAAGTGCGACGACCGTGTCGGCGTCGATCCCATCGAGCCATCCGTTGGGGCCGACGAACGATCCGTCGCGGGCGGCGTTCGGGGACCCTGCCCCGGTGAAGCACATCTCGATCCGGTCGGCACCCGAGCGTGGCCGGTCGTCGTCGATCCCGGTGTCGATCGCTATCAGATCGGGCGTGGCGTCGAGCACCCCACGGGCAACCTCGTCAGCCGAGACCCGATGGGTGAACACCAGCCCCGGCATGAACTCGTCGTAAGTGGCCACCAACTTCGACTCGCTGATCCACACGAGTGGATCGTCGAGCAACAGTTCCTCGACGAGCTCGGCGAGGCCGCGGTCGTCGAGTTCGTCGAATCCAGCGGTGTCGATGTTGTCGCGGACGCCCTCGACGAGGGCCTCGATGTACGTCGGGCCGCCCATCAGCCTTCGATGGAGTGCGTCGAGGATGCGTTCGCAGAGGTCGTCGAGGTCCATGCCATAGTCGTCGTCACTACGGTTCGAGTCTTGGTCGGTCACGCAGTTCTCCTCGGGCTGTGCGGCGGACCGACGTTATCTGCCTATCGCTCAACCAGATGCCGGCGAATCCACGTGGCCAGGTCGGTCTCGGCGAGTTGGCCAGCAGCGACGGCGTAGAAGGTGAGGTACTTGTCGTCGGTGGTTGCGTTGATGTCGAACCCATTGATCAGCAGCACGAGTCGACAAGCGACGTAGCCCGTTCGCTTGTTGCCATCAA
>JANNNL010000453.1:0-15170 GCA_031398525.1 Actinomycetes bacterium
CGGCGCGCTGCTCGCCGAGGCACTGGCTGATGCGCCGCTTGATGCGGGGGGCTATGCCTTCTACAGCGCCATACGCGAAACGCAGCCGACATCTCCGACGGACCTTGCCCGCCATCTCGGGGATACCGGTCACGACGGTGCTCGACACACTGGGCGGATTGCAGCGTCGGGATCACGTTGCCCGTTTGCGCAACCAGCGTGACCGTCGGTCGTACCTCGTGCGCCTCACCGCGGCAGGTGAACTTGCGCATGATGCGACCGAGGTCCTGTTCAGCGAGGCTGACATACGGCTGCTCGCCCACCTCGGCGATCGCCACGCTGGCGTGATCGAGGTGCTCTCAGCGCTCAACGACGCCAGCGAGGCTGCGTTGGACGAACTGCGAGCGGCCCGGGAGCAACGAGCAGGGTGATACCACGGTCCCGTGGCAACTAGCACGGAACCGTGCTAGTTTGTCGAGATGTCTCTCGGCCGAATCAGCTCCGTCGTGGTTGCTCTCGCAGTGTTCGGGTCCTGCGCTTCGCCGACCGAGGTTTCGCCGACCGAGGTTTCGCAACGAGTGACCTCGGTAGCTGTGACTCCCACAGCGGCAGTCCCGACTTTGCCAGTCCCTCGGGTGTCGCCGGCCACGGCTGCGTCAGAGCCGACGTCGACTACCCGGCGGGACGCGGAGGTGAGCCGCTGGTCCGAGGACATGCAGGCGCTCGGTGATGGCGTCCGTCGGATCCATCCGAACCCGTTCTGGCGCCAATCCGAGGCCGATTTTGACGCCTCGCTGACCGCTGCGCCCGAGCACCTTGCGGTGCTCGATGACACCGACGCCCGAGCGGAGGTGATGCGACTCACGTCCCAGATCGACGGCCACAGCGGCGTGTACCTGGGTGAGGCCGGGTTCCATCTGTATGCCATCCACCTCTATCGGTTCGGGGATGACATCGCCATCATCGCCGCGTCGGACCCGACCTTGCTTGGCGCCACGGTGCTGAGCATCGACGGTGTGCCCGCCGCCGCCGCCGCCGATGCTGTCACGCCCTACTCCCCGTTTGACAACGCAGCGACGATCGAACTCGTCGTCCCCACGTTGCTGACGACACCCGAGGTGCTCCATGCCGCCGGTGTCATCGACGACATGAACGCTCCGCACTACATCGTCCGACTGACCGACGGAACTGAGCGGACAATCGATCCCGCACAACTGTCTTGGGAGGAGTTCCTGGCAATTGATCCACAACCCATCGGCATGACCAAGATCGCCTCGATACCGGCGTTGGCCCGCGTCGACGAGCCGTTCTGGACGACCCTGTTGAACCCCCTGCCGGACGGCAGCCAAGCGTTGTATCTGCAATACAACGAGGTCGTTGGCATGAGCGGCTCAAGATCGATCAACCAATTGGCTGATGACATCGACGTGACACTGAAGGACGGTCGGATCACACGCCTCGTCGTCGACCTTCGCTACAACCCCGGCGGTGACAACCGCGGATATGCACCCCTGCTCACCGTTCTGACGACGAACCCGACGCTGGCACGACCAGGGTCGCTGGTGGTGCTCATTGGACGCCAGACGTTCTCGGCGGCGGTGCTATTCGCTACGGAGTTGGACAAGCAGACGAACGCCGTCTTCGTCGGTGAACCGACTGGCGGAAGTCCGAACCTCTACGCCGACCCGCAGGCGCTGACGCTGCCGAACAGCGGAATCGTCGTGAATGTGTCGTCCAAGTACTTCGAGTTTGACGGACCGGGCGACCAGCGTGATGCCATCGTGCCCGACGTCGCTGCAACCGGTGATCTCGATGATCACCTTGACGGCCGCGACCCCGTGCTCGACGCCGCGCTCGCCCTTGCCTGACGATCCATATGCTCGCAAGATCAATGACAGTTGTGATGGACTTGCGATGGATCTGTTGACTATTGTGAGGCCATGAAGATCGAGTTCTTCCAGACACTCACCTACACCGGGCCCGACCACGGCAAATCGTGGCCGGCGTCGCCGAGCGCATGCGACCCGAAGTGGGCTGAGCACACCTACCGAAGTGGGTTCGACGAGTGCGAAGTCGCCGTCGAGGCAGGCTTCGACACCCTGACCTTTGCGGAACATCACTACTCCCCGAAGCAATTGTCGCCGAACCCGGTAATCATCGCCGCGCTCGCCGGTGAACGATTTCCCGATCAGCAGATTGGAGTGTTCGGCACCGACCTGCCGATCAACAACCCGGTTCGCATCGCCGAGGAATACGCAATGCTCGACAACCTGCTCGGCGGCCGGTTGCGGTTGGGGTTGCTGCGTGGCACCCCGAATGAATACATGACCTACTTCGATAATCCCTGGGAGTCGCGGGAGAAGGCCGAAGAGGGAACGCTGCTGATCAAGGCGTGCTGGACCGAGCCCGAGCCGTTCGCTTGGGAGGGCCGCTACTTTCGTTACCGCAACATCTCGGTGTGGCCTCGAGTCACGCAGCACCCGCATCCGCGCATCCTTATCTCGGCCAACAGCGCTGATGGTGCGGTGTTCGCCGGCAAGCATGGCTTCGATATCGGGTTCAGCTATATGGCACCCGAGGCATGCGTGGCCAACGCCGATCTGTATCGGGCGGCCGCCGCCGAGGCCGGGTGGGCGCCGACCTCCGACAACATCCAGTACCGCCACGCGGCGTGGGTTGGCGACAGTGAGGCTGCGGCGTGGGAGATGTTCGGTCGGTACGCCGGAGGCGGGCTTCATGCGCTGTTCGCCGGGGCCAGCTTCGATCAGATGATGGCACTGGCCACCTGTGGCATGGCGATGGCCGGCATCATGCGCGGTGTCCCCGATACCAGCGGCCTGACTCGCCGTGAGCCGGGTACCCCACCGGCGTCGCCGCTGGTGCCCGGCCCTCCATTCGTCGGTACGCCCGACACGGTGATCAGCCAGATCCACAACGTCGCCGACGTTCTCGGCGCGGGCCGCGTCGAGATCCATGCCGGGTTCCCCGTCACCGGTCCGATCCCCACCGAGGAGAATCAGGCGATGTTGAGTTTCATGGGTCGCGAAGTCGTCCCGACCGTCCACGCAGAGAACTGGTGAGCGACGTGACTACGACCATCGACCTTGGCACGTTCACGGCCGGCAGCGTCGCCGCCGCCGGTTTCGACGTCATCTACTACGAGGCCGGCAGCGGCACAACGCTCGTCGTTCTCCCCGGTGCCGGCGGGCCCCGTCTGGGCCCGGCGTACGACGCGCTCGCCGCCCAGTTTCGCGTCGTGATGATCGAGCTTCCCGGCTGGGGCGCTCAACCCAACGACGCCGCCGACTTCGACGTCCTCGCCGATCAGGTCGCCGAGATCGTGAGCGCACTCGGCATTGACACGTTCCATCTGCTTGGTACCTCGCTCGGAGGGGCCTGCGCGACGCATTTCGCCACGCGGCATCCCAACCGGTTGATCTCGTTGATCCTTGAAGCACCGGCGAAGTTCCGCGAGCGGTCGGTGAGCCCGGCTGATTTGCCGCCCGAGAGATTCGTTCCCGCGTTCCGTACCCACCCGGAGCGGGGCCTGCCGATCGAGCCACCCGATCCGGCGTTCATGGAGCGAGCATGGCCAATGGTGATGCGGTTCATGGGCGACGGCACCTATGACGATGACTTTGCCGAGCGCATGATCGCCGTCCAGACCCGCACCCTGGTGATGTTCGGTCGGGACGACGGAATCATCAACCCGATCAACGGTCGCACATACCGGCGGCTGCTCCCCAACAGCATCTTGATGTACGTCTACGACGCCGCCCACGACATCGCCAACGACCGTCCCGAGATGTTCGTTGACGTCGTCAGCGATTTCATCCGTCGCGGCATGAACATCATGGTCAACAACCACGACAGCCTGATCAACCCGTAGTCAGTCGACCCGCGGGGGACAGCTCG
The DNA here is from genome assembly GCA_031398525.1 of Actinomycetes bacterium. Taxonomy (GTDB): domain Bacteria; phylum Actinomycetota; class Acidimicrobiia; order Acidimicrobiales; family Ilumatobacteraceae; genus JANMJD01. The sequence goes on from JANNNL010000453.1 coordinate 3,895, forward strand.
ATGTCGGCGGCGCCGTGTTATTCAGCCACGTGGACGCCGTGGGAGTGATCGAAGGCTTCGTGGTGCTGGCGCAGGAGGTCGGCTCCGTAGTCCCCGCCGTTGGGAGTGCGCACCACGGTATGGATGTGGTGGCGGCTCGGGACCTCGTTGTCGAAGCCGATGCCGGGGTGGTGGTCGAACTCGATGAGGATCACCGGGCTGTGGACGCGGTAGTAGAACGGCGAGTCGTCAGAAGTGCCGCCGTACCACGAGAACCAGGTGTCGTCGAGATGGCTGCGGACCTCGGTCATCTTCACGATGGCATGCCCGTCGGACGACCAGCCAACATAGGCGCCGGCAAGATCAAGGAGCACGTGTCGTTGGGCGTCAGTCATCTGGCTCGCCGACACGCCCTGGTAGGGGGCGGCAAGGTTGTCATGGAACGCGCCGGCCTTCATCCGTCCGTCGAACAGATTCTGTAAGTCGAGCGGAATGTCATTGGGGTGGATCGAGGGATAGATCACCGCTTGAGCACGCTGAGCGGGGTCGAGGGCGCGGATCAGGTCGAGGCCGTAGGCCTCTTCCGGGTCGAACAGTGAGAGCCCGGCCAACGGGCCCTGGTGCACGCTGCGCGGTTCGGAACCCATGAACGTCGGGGTCATCGCGATCCGGCCATCGAACACCATCGTGTTGATGCACAAATGATGGCCGTCGATCTGCCAACCCCACGGGCCATCGCCGCCGGGGGTGCCGAAGATCGACATGAAGTACGGCCATTCGCCGAACGCCTCATGATCTCCGGTGAGTTCGGCAAGCAGCTGGTTGATCCGCATGATCGAGCGGGCCTGGTGGAATCCGCGGGCCGACAGCGTGGCCCGCAGGATATCGAGGGCAAGTTCACGGATCGGCTGGGACAGATCTTCGAGGAGTAGCCCGTGACGAAAGTGGTTCATGTGCACGTTGATCCACATTCGCCACTCGGTGGCGTCGAGAGCAAAGCTGGCCCGCTCCCGCTGGGTTGGGGTGAGCGCCTGGACGAAGGCGAGCGCGGCCTCAACGATTGGCTCGGTACTCACCTGTGGGCCGTCCATCGTGCGCAATCCACCAAGCGCGACGCCGTCCGTCGTCACCCCCAGGAACGGCCGTTCCAGCTCAGCCGCCCGTCCGTCGACGATGTCGTTGATGAATGGCGGCGCATTGTCGACATGCACCCGAGCCGACATCGTCGGCAGATGGCGGATCCCGAACTGCTGCCAGCCATCGACAAGGTCGTCTTCGCCTGCGACCGCGGGAGTGGGCGACGCCACTGCCGGGTGCGAGTGAGAACGGTGCGCGGCGTCGTGCGAATGAGAGCCAGTCGTCATGAGTTTGAGTCTGACACTTCGCTTGGTACCGTCGAAAAGAGATGGCCTGGCACGCTCTCCGGACTGCTCGCGTCGTGAGCCCGGCCTGCGGCAACAACGCTCGTGGAGCTACCGGCCGCTCGGCGCCAGATCGCGGCTGCCTCGCGTCAGGTTGCGGCGATTTCTCGGAGGGCAGGCATCACATGCTCGGCGAACAGACGCATGGAGCGGTGGGTTTCGGGGGTGCGCATTCCCGCATGGCGAAAGGCGACGGCGAGCTCTGTGATTCGGCCCAGCGCGCCGCTGACGAACGGCGTGAGGGCTCGGATGACGTCATCGGGGGTGCCGCAAGCCGCGCTCCAAAACCCAGCCTCGCCGGCGCGGATCATGTCGGCCGTCACTCGCCTGGACTCCGGGGCGGGTACTCCCTGCAGGTCCTTGCGGGTCTCGTAAAAGTTGACGAAGTACTCGAGCGCCGGCCCCGCGATTGCCCACGCGGCATCGGCCGACTCGGCGACGCAAACCATCTGCATCGAAGCAACGGGATAGTCGGCGGGGTTGCGGCCGGCGGCGGCGAGTTGGGCGTCATATCCAGGATTGAACGGTCCGATGAACCCCATGCCGCGCTCGGCGGCCCGCTTCTGATTCTGCGGTCCCATCCCGCCGTACCAGATCGGTACCGGCGACTGCACCGGCTTGGTGGTGAAGGTCATGTCGGGGATGTCGTAGTAGCGGCCCTGATGGCTGAACTCGCCGGAGCTCGCGAAGGCTTCCATGATCCAGTCCAGCGACTCCCACGTTCGCCCGACCATCTCACGCGGGTCGATGCCGAAGGTGACGAACTCCTCCCATTGCGAGCCCGGGCCGATCCCGAAATCAAACCGGCCGTTGGAGAGGATGTCGCACGTGGCTACATCTTCGGCGATTCGACGGGGATCGTGGAACGGCATCAGCGTGACCGCCGTACCCACCCGCATCGTGGTGGTCCGAGCGGCAACCGCGGTGCACACCTGGATCGGTGAGCCCGACCATTGGCACTCGCGGAAGTGGTGCTCGCCGTACCACGACCGAATGAAACCCAACTCCTCGCCGAGGACCGCGTCGCTGATGTAGTCCGCGTACACGTCGCGCAGTTCATACGCAGAGTCGGGATGGTTACGAAGAGCATTCAGCATTGTGAACTGCATCGGATCACTCCTGAGCGGGCTATGCAGGCCGCATCGGTCAGCGGCACGGGGTTGAAACACAGATTGTTTCACATGCGACAGCAAACAGTTCTCATGGCGAAGTCCGCGCCCGGGGGATCGGGAGGAGGGCCTTCGCGCTACGAGAGGCGTTCCATGTAGTCGGCGAGGGGCTTGATCTGGTCGAGCCAAGAGGACACAAGCGCCGGGTCGCTTGGTGCAGCGTGAACGCCGGGGGTGACCTCGCCGTTGACGACTGATTCGACCGCGATCGACACCGGGATCGACACCAACTGGGCCATCGCCGAGCCGTGCTCGTTGCCCGACGCGTCCATCGACCAGGTTTCGTGGAACACCGACTCGCCCGCTCGTTCGGCGCGCAGCGAGACGAAGAGCACGACGCGGTCTGGCTCGCCTGGTGCGTACGAGTTTTCGGCCACGAGCTGAGCGCTCATCTCGGCCAGGCGGGCATCACCTTCGGGCCCGCTCAGCGTCTCGATCTCGCGGCACACCGGCCCCCATGCCTCGGCCCAGCCGTTCAGGCGAATCGTCCCGCGTACGAAGTCCCGCACCGTCCAGGCCGGATCGAAGCGGTAGTCGTCCATGAACGGATAGCTGTCGCGATTCGGATACACCTCGAAGTTCTCGGCGACCGGCAACGGGGCGTCATACGACGTAATCGCGTTCCATGGACGATCGACGTTGCGCTCACGGCCGTCGAGCAAACTGCGTGAGGGCGACCGCAACGCCTTGAGCACGCCGAGTGGGGCCCAGCTGAACTTGTACTTGAACGCGTTGGGGATCTTGGGCACCCCACCGCAGTACGAGGTGAAGCTGAGGACGTTGTCGATGTCAAAGGCATCCGACGCGCGATAGCGGGCGACGAGGTCGTGGGCCATCAGATGGTCGATACCCGGGTCGAGGCCGACCTCATTCACCGACACCAGGCCCTGGTCACGGAACGCTCCGTCGAGGGCCCGCATCTCCGGTGCGATGTACGACGACGACACAAAATGTGCGCCACGCTTCAGGCATCGCTGGGCGATGCCGACGTGCTGGTCGGCCGGGAGCATCGACACGGCGACGTCGCCGGGCTCCAGCGCAGCTTCCAGGGCGTCGATGTCGTAGGCGCGGATGTCGCTGGTCAGATCGCCGACCATCTCGCGGGCCTTGTCGATCGTGCGATTCCATACGACGACCTGGTGGCCGCCCGTCAGCAGTGCTCGCAGCCCCGGTCCCGACGAGAGGCCGGTGCCGCACCAGTGAATAGTCATTGTTCAGTCCGTTTCGTCAGCCTGGGGAAGATGTCGTTGGAACTCCAACTCGGCCCGGTGCCACACGCCGGCGGCCAGGTCGGGGAGTTCGCCAAGCGACGCCAGCAGTTGGGCAGCGTAGTCCTCGCTGCTCTCCGCGGGCAGGAGCGACGGAAGGTTGTCGATGGCGACGACGTCGAGCGGCGGATCGTCGTGGACTCTGCGGGCCGGTTCCGCCCAGGTGGTGACCTCGTCGTACACCTTGACGGGTGAGAAATCCGACGACGGATCGCAGGCGATGTCGCCGATCACTCGCAGTTCGCGGGCATCAGTCCTCGCCGACGCCGGAACGAACACCGGGCAACCGGGTCGGGCGAGGATGCAGTTGAGGAATAGGTCATGGTCGAGGACTTCGGGAAACGGCCCGCCGCTCGCCGTTTCGGCCAGGTCCCACTTGGTCACTTCGATCCCCAGTGCCTCACAGAAGTCGGCGGCTCCGGTGCCCACTCGACCGAGCGCCCCAATGATCAGCGCTCGCGGTTTGCGGCCCGCCCACGAGTCGTGCATGGAGCGAAGCAACGACTCTTTGTCGGCGAACGGCGAGATCGCCGCTGCGATCGAACCATGCTCCTGCGCGACCCAGCTGTGGTAGGCAAGGGCGGCTCCGGCGAACCCCGCCCAATAGCCAAACGCGGCGACGCGGCGGCCGGTCTCGTCGACGAGGTACTCGAGGTCATAGAGGGTGCCGTCACCGCGGGCGAACCGGTCGAGGAGTACCCGCCCGGCCAGCTGTCCTTTGTAGGCGTGGCCAAACATGATGTGCCGATGGCGCAGCGGCGTGCCGTCGTCGGGAAGCTCTTTCAGTCCGAAGATGATTGCGTCATCCGGTGCGTCGGGCCATGAGTTCTCGGGAGCGATCTCGCAACCAGCGTCGATGTAACCCTCGATCGGAATCGCCCGCACCGAGCTTCGCTCGACCGTGACCCGAATGCCGCGCCCGATCAGCTCACGTGCCCCGGCCGGCGTCACTCCGACGCGTTGTTCGTTGTCGCGCTGCTCGGCACGAACCCACAGATGTGTTGTCATTCGAGACCATTCTGGCGTGGATGACGACGGCCAACGTTCACCTGGTTGGCCTTGCTGCGTTCTTGTCGCGTCCCGACTGACGTTGCGTGCGGCTCGCGCCCGGGGCATCGAACGCTGCCTCGATGTGTTGCGCCGCTTCGGCGAGCGCATTCACATACACGTCGAGCGATGATCGTCGGTACCTCGCGGTGGGCATCGCCAGGCAGATAGCGGACCGAATCGAGCCGGGCAGTGGGGTGATTGCCTTGCCAAGCGCAAACAGGCCGCGCTCGGTGTCCTGATTGTTCGAGGCATACCCGGCTTGCCGGGCGATGGCGACGTCACGCCGCAGTCGATTCATCACCGTGGGGCCCAGATCGATGAAGCGCTCCAGTTCGACGTCGGCGAGGCTTGCCAGAATGGCCTTGCCGCCCGACGTCAAGTGGGCTGGCAACCGTTGACCAGCGCGGTCGCCAACCCTCAGCACCCGGTCGCATTCAACAGTGGCGATGAAATGCACCTCGACCCCGGTGAGCACGACAAGGTTCGCCGACTCGCCGACCGTCTCGACGAGGGCGGTCATGGCGGGATGGGAGCGATCACGGAGCTCAGTCACTGAGGCGTCGAGCGCCGCCATCGGTCGCAGCGCCCGGCCGGGACCGTAGCGCCGATCGGGAAGCTGCTCGGCGAAGCCGCGGTAAACCAACGCCGAGAGCAGTCGGTGTGCCGTCGACACGGCAATGTGCAGTTCGACGGCGACGTCGCTCAGGCGCATTGGGCCGCTCGCCTGCAGTGTCTGGGCGAGCCGGAGGGCGGAGTCGACTGATTGCAGCGGGTAGACAGGCTTGTTCCGCATCGAATTGACAGTACTCAGCTCCTTTCCTGTGTGAGGAAAAGACTGGAGCGCCCGCCGTTCGGTCGTCAGTATCGGGCACCGGGGGCCAAGCACGTACGCCCCGTACCCGTCGGAGTAGTCACATGTCCAACACCACTGCTATCGGAGCGGTCGTCTCGGCTGCGGGCGCAGCGTTCGAGCTTCAGAATCTGATCGTCGACGACCCGCGCGACGATGAGATCATCGTACGAATCGTCGCCTCGGGAATCTGCCATACCGATGCGACCGCGCAGAACGGCGGACTGCCGTTTCCACACCCCGCCCTGTTGGGTCATGAGGGTGCCGGGGTCGTGGAGGCCGTGGGACGCAGCGTGTCGACCATTGCCGAAGGCGATCATGTCGTCGTGTCGTTCAACTTCTGCGGCGAGTGCGCCCTGTGTGTGACGGGTCGACCCGTGCAGTGCGATACCTGGGTGCCTCGTAACCTCGCCGGCGGCAGCCGGATGGACGGTTCGTCACCGATGCGGCTTGCCGATGGGACCCCGCTGCACTCGCACTTCTTCGGGCAGTCGTCGTTCGCCACCCGCGCAGTCGTGCGGGCCGCAGCGGCGATCAAGGTGCCGGTCGATGCGCCGCTGGCGATGCTTGCGCCGCTCGTGTGCGGTTTTCAGACCGGAGCGGCGACCATGCTGCAGGTGCTCAATCCGGGACTCAGCCACACCGTGGTGGTGTTCGGTGCCGGAGGTGTCGGGCTGTCGGCGGTGATGGCGGCCAAGCTTTCGGCGGCGGCGAGGATCATCGCCGTCGACGTCGTTCCCGAGCGTCTCGCGCTAGCCATCGAACTCGGCGCGACTCATACGGTCAACGCCGCGTCTGTCGATTCGATCCAGGCGATCATGGAGATCACCGGCGGCCGTGGTGCGGACCGGATTCTCGAGGCCACGGGCAATACGGCGGTCCTCAAGCAGGCGCTCGGCGTGACGGCGATGGACGCCACACTGGCGATCGTCGGTGCGCCACCGTTCGGTAGCGAGGTCGCCCTCGACGTGCTCGACACGATCGTGAAAGGCCCCCGCATCGTCGGTGTCAATCAAGGACGCTCGGTGCCTCGCGTGGTCATCCCGGCGTTGGTTGATCACTTCCTCGCGGGGCGGATGCCGTTCGACAAGCTGATCAAGACCTACCCGCTGGCCGACATCAACCACGCCCTCCACGACATGCACGACGGCTCGGTGATCAAGCCGGTGCTCGTGATGCCCGACGCGAGCTGATCGGACAAGCTGTCGAGATGGCTTCTGCGAGCGAACTGATCTGGGACCGTGACGGCACGTCGCGCATCCCGTTTGAGATTTACACGAGCGACGAGTTGCATCAACGCGAATTGGAGCGGTTCTTCTACCGCAATCACTGGTGCTACGTCGGCCTTGAGATCGAAATTCCCAACCCGGGTGACTTCACCCGCACCGTCGTCGGCGAACGGTCGGTGATCATGGTGCGTGATCAGGCGGGCGAGATCAACGTCATCGAGAACGTGTGCGCCCACCGGGGTATGCGCTTCTGCCGGGTGCGCCATGGCACGACGACCGGGTTCGTGTGCCCGTATCACCAGTGGCGCTACAACCTGCAGGGTGACCTGCGTGGAGTGCCGTTCCGGGCGGGGGTCAAGCACGGCGACGAGGTCCACGGCGGGATGCCCGACGACTTCTCCAACTCGGAACACGGCCTGACCAAGCTGAAGGTCACCCGGCGCGGCGGAGTGGTGTTCGCCTCGTTCGACCACGACGTCGAACCGCTCGAAGAATTCCTCGGTCCGACCATCCTGCGCTACTTCGACCGCCTGTTCAATGGTCGCGAACTCACGCTGCTCGGCTACAACCGGCAGCGAATTCCGGGCAACTGGAAGCTGATGCAAGAGAACATCAAAGACCCGTACCACCCGGGGCTGCTGCACACCTGGTTCGTCACGTTCGGGCTGTGGCGAGCCGACAACAGCTCGCAACTGCGGATGGACGATCACTTCCGTCACGCCGCGATGGTGTCCACTCGGGGCAATGCCGGCAAGACCGGCGAGGCAACCTCGGATGTGTCCAGCTTCAAGCACGACATGACGCTGCACGATCCGAGCCAGATCGATGTCGTTCCCGAGGAATGGTGGGGCGGGCCGTCGGTGGTGATGACCACGGTGTTCCCCAGCGTCATCTTCCAGCAGCAGGTCAACAGCGTGTCGACCCGCCAGATTCAACCGAATGGGCATGGCAGCTTCGACTTCGTCTGGACCCATTTCGGATTCGCCGACGACACGGAGGAAATGACCGCCCGACGGCTCCGCCAGGCCAATCTGTTCGGCCCAGCTGGCCATGTGTCGGCCGACGACGGCGAGGTGATCGAGTTCTCGCAACAGGCGTTCGCCACCGGCGTGGGACGGGCTGTCGCCGAGATGGGTGGCCGCGAGGTAGGCGACACCGAGCACATGGTGACCGAGACGTTGATCCGCGGGATGTACCGCTACTGGCGAACGGTGATGGAGGCCTCGGAGTGCCCATGACCTTCGAGGATTGGTTCGCTGTGACCCAGTTCTATGCCCGCTACTCGTCGATCGTTGACGCGGGGGATTGGGACCGGTGGCCCGAACAGTTCACGCAAGATTGTGTATACCGGCTGCAGCCCCGGGAGAATCATGAACGCAATCTGCCGCTGGCCACGCTTAGGTTCACGAGCCGGAACATGTTGATGGACCGGGTGTACAGCATCAAAGACACCCTCTTCCACGACCCGTACTACCAGCGTCACATCATCGGCAGCCCGATCGTCCACCACTCGTCGGTCGAGCACTGGGAGTGCGAAGCGAACTACGCCGTCTTTCGCACCAAGTTGTCGGATACGACGACCGTGTTCAACGTCGGCCGCTCGTTCGACACGATCGTGCGCACCGACGATGGTCTGCGCTTTTCCCGTCGAGAGTGCATCTACGACAGCGAAATGATCCCGAATTCCATCATCTACCCGGTCTAACCCGGGCCACTTACTCCGGAGGATTCCACATGTCAGAAACATTCGTACTGATCAACGGGGCATGGCACGGCGGCTGGGCCTGGCGCCCGGTCGCTCAGCACCTGCGCGCCGCGGGTCACCGGGTGCTGACGCCCACGTTGCCCGGTCTCGCCGACGGCGAAGACCCAACGAAGCATTCGCTCGCCGATGTCGTCGACTTCGTGGTCGATCTCGTGGAAGGGAACGATCTGCATGACGTCACGATGGTCGGCCACAGCTGGGGCGGGTACCCGATGACCGGGGCCGCCCACCGGCTTGCTCCTCGGCTGAAGAAGCTCATCTACTGGAGCGCGTTCGTACCGGCCGACGGCCAATGCCTGATGGACGAAGTGCCGCCCCCATACGTTGAACTGTTCAACGCCATGGCGGGCGCGTCCGGAAACAACTCGGTCACCTTGCCGTTCGAAGTGTTCGCCGGTGGCTTCATCCAAGACGCAACACCCGAGGTGCAACAGCTGGTCTACGGGCTACTCGTCCCGCAGCCCCTCCAATACTTCAGCGAGACGGTCACGCCAATCGATCCGGCCAAGCTTGGCGTGCCTGTCAGCTACGTCCTCAGCGCTGACGACGTCGCGCTCCCGCCCGGAGAGTACGGCTGGACTCCCCGGTTCCCCGACCGGCTCGGCGTGGCGGCCATTGTTGGTCCCGGCAGTCACGAGGCATGTTTCACCCGTCCGGCCGAGCTGGCCGCCAGCTTCATCGCGGCCTAAAGAGCCCATGCTGCCTGTGGACGGTGTTCCGCTCAATCCGGTTCGGGTCATCGCCGCCGATGGCCCGAACCAGCCGGCGCGTACTCCGGAACTTGAGCAGTTGTATCGGGACTTCGAGTCCGAACTACTGATTCCCCTGTGGACCGAGATCGGCAACCTGATGCCGACGTCGCCGCGTTCGGATGCACTCCCGCACCGATGGCGTTGGTCGACGTTGCTCGCGGCGGCGGCGAGGGCCGGGGAACTGGTACCGGTCGGTCGCGGCGGTGAGCGGCGGGCAATCGCGTTGGCCAACCCCGGATTGGGCGGCCGGCCGTTTGCCACGCCGACATTGTGGGCGGCAATCCAGTATCTGAACGCCCGCGAGTCGGCACCCGTGCACCGCCACAGCCAGCATGCCTTCCGGTTCGTCGTGTCGGGCTCGGGCGTCTCGACGGTGGTCAACGGCGACGTCGTGCCGATGCGCCGGGGCGACTTTCTGCCCCAGTCGGGCTGGAACTGGCACTCACATATCAACGACAGTGACGAGCCGATGGCATGGATCGACGGCCTCGATATCCCGATGCAGCGCTACATCGATTCCACGTTTTTCGAGCCGGGCACCGACGTCGATCCAACGGTGTCGGCACCGCGCGGCCGTCCATCGCGGTCGGAACGGCTGTGGGCCTCGGCCGGAATGCGACCATTGTCGCAACTCGGTCCCCGCGCGGCGACTCCGCTGCTCGTCTACCGCTGGGCGGCCACCGACGCCGCGCTGAACGCCCAGTTGGAGTTGGAAGCCGAAGGAGTTGCGGCGACAGTCTCGGCTGGACACGCCGCGGTTCGCTACACCAACCCGACCACCGGTGGCGACGTGTTACCGACGATTCGCGCCGAGTTCCATCGGCTGGCTCCCGACGCCTCGACGGTGCCCGGACGGGAAGTTGGTTCATCGGTGTTCCAGGTCTTCGATGGCGACGGCTCCGTGAGCGTCGGCGACCAGACGTGGCAGGTTGCCGCTGGCGACCTGTTCGTCGTTCCGTCCTGGGTCACGATCACGGCGACCGCCTCATCGACTGGACTCGACCTGTTTCGCTTCAGCGACAGCCCAATCCTCGAAGCGCTCAACCTCTCCAATGGCCAACTCTGGGCCGTCCCCGAGTTCGTCCCCTACCTGAACAGGAACAACGAATGAAACTTGCGACTGCTACCACTGCTCACGGGAATCGCGCCGTGCGCGTCGACGCCGACGTCGTCGTCGAGACCGGTCATGACGACCTCGGCGCGCTGCTGAGCAACGACAGTTGGGTCGAGTTGGCGGCGAATGCTCCGGGACCGTCGACACCGGTCGGCGAGGTCATGTTCGCAACTCTGATCCCGCGCCCGGGCAAAGTGATCTGCGTTGGGTTGAACTACCGCACCCACATCCTGGAGATGGGTCGGGGACTTCCCGAGTTCCCGACGCTGTTCGCCAAGTATCCCGAGGCGCTCATCGCCCCCGACGCCGCGATCGAACTCGGGAGCGAGAGCTCGGCGTGGGACTGGGAAGCGGAACTGGCAATAGTGATCGGTCGCCCCGTCCGACGGGCCACCGCCGACGAAGCCGCTGCGGCGATCGCCGGGTTCTCGGTGATCAACGACATCACGGCCCGCGACTACCAGAGCCGCACCCTGCAGTGGCTTCAAGGCAAGACCTGGGAAAACACCGCACCGTTCGGCCCGACGATGTCGACTCCCGACGAACTGCCCGGTGGCGTGCGGCCGAGTCTGCGGATGACCTGTTCGATCAACGGCGAGATCGTGCAGGACACCGATACCGGTGACCTGGTGTTCGACCCCGTCGCGCTGGTGCAGTACATCTCGACGATCCTGACCCT
>JANNNL010000535.1:0-5117 GCA_031398525.1 Actinomycetes bacterium
GCGGGTTGACGACCCGGTGCAGCGTCGAACGCCACCGGTCATTGGTCCAGCGGGCCATCAGATCGCCCAAGTTGACGACAAATGCGCCCGGTTCATGCGGCACCGACACCCAGCGACCGGCCGAGTCGTACACCTGGAGCCCGCCGGGAGCGGCGTCCTGGGTGAGGATCGTCAACGTGCCGTAATCGGTATGGGCACCCGCTCTGAGCTGGCCCGGCGGAGGAGATACAGCTTGATGGGGGTAATGCAGCATCCGCATCGCCGAACCGTGGCGATCGATCAATGGCCGGAAGTAGCCATCGCCCAACTCGAGCGCTTCGGCGAACACATCCATCAAGGACGCAGCAAGCGCCGACATCGCCCGGTAGTACGCCTGCCACGCGACCCGAAACCCATCGATGGCAGGCCACAGGTTCGGCGCGTACACCGCCCGCTCGTCTGCGTCCTCCATGTCATCGAGTTCCCGGTCGGGCGAGTCGATCGGGCCGATCACATACGACTCTTTCAAGTCGGGCAGGCCACCCTCGCCGACCTCGCCGAGCGAGTACGACAAGGCCTCTCCCGCCACCGGCGAATAGCCGTAGGGATATCCGGGCTCCGGCATTGCCACAACCATCTTGGGGGCCGGCTCTTGGCTGAAGAACCGCTGACCAGCGGTCCACGCCTGCTGCACCAGGTCGGTATCGATGCCGTGCCCGACGATGGTAAAGAAGCCCACCTCGCGACAAGCCGCGTCCACCTGTTCGGCAACCCGTCTGCGGGCCGCTTGGTCTCCGTCCCGGAACGGCGCGAGATCAATCGACGGGATCATGCCGACGTATTCAAGAGAGGGGTCACAGGTGTTCGAGGCGCAGGCCGTCGTTCTCCCACGGGACCGAGATGAGCTGCCCCGTCCCCGACAGCGTGATGTAGGCGGTGCGATACGTCCCGCTGCCGTCGTCGCCGAAGCAGATGTTGGTCGTCATCAGGTCGCCCGTGGCGACGTGGCGCAGAATCTCGCCGTCCGGCGAAATCACCGTGATTCCCCCGTTGACCAGGGTGGCGACACACACATTGCCCTCGCCGTCGATCGCCAACGAGTCGAGCAACTGGTATCCGGGCAACCCGGCGAGGCACGGCCATGTGTCGACGATCGTCGCTTCCTCGACCACGCCGGGGGCCGTCACCCGGCGGCGCATGACCCGACCCGAGTGGGTCTCGGCCCAATAGAGTACCGTGCCGTCGGGCGACAGACCGATGCCATTGGGAGCCTCGACCGGGAACACCGTTTCGGTGATCGACGATCCATCGCATGTTGCGTAATAGATGGCGGTGAGGTCGCTGGTGCGGGCGTGGTGATCGCGGATTCCGTGGTCGGTGAACCAGAACCCACCCTTGCCGTCCATCACCAGATCGTTGGGGGCTCGCAATGGCTGCCCGTTGCACGAGGCGTACAGATCGGTCACTTCGCCGGTCGCCAAGTCGACGCGCTGAATGCGGCCACCGATGTAGGCCGACGCATCGAATGGTCCGGGGAACAGGAAGTCGCCCAGGTCGACGCAGGTGAAGCAGCCCCCGTTGTTGCACAGATACAGCGCCCCATCGGGCCCGATCGCCGCTCCGTTGGGGCCACCGGCGATCTCGGCGATCCGTTCCTTTGTGCCGTCGGGGTGAACCCGCGTGAGGCACGCGCCGAACATCTCGACCACGATCACCGAGCCGTCGGGCATCGCGATTGGGCCTTCCGGGAACCGCAAGCCCGAGGTGACGTTGGTGATCTCAGCCATTGATGAACCCCTTTGTCGGAGCCGATCCCCGATCGGCTCCGGCGATCATGCCATGACCTGCCGGTAGCGTGCCCGGTCGTGAGTAGCGGAGTGGCCAACGGCATCGACGGCAGGGTCGACGGGGGCGAAAATCTGGAGTTCGAGCGACTGGTCCAGTTGCGACGGATGAAGCGACTGGCCACCGGGCTCCTGGTCGTTGCCACCATCGTGTTCTTCATCGCCAAGGCCAGCGAGGAACGCAGCACCTGGGTGGGCTACGTGCGGGCGTTCGCCGAGGCCGCGATGGTCGGCGCGCTCGCTGACTGGTTCGCCGTCACGGCCCTTTTTCGCCACCCGCTCGGCCTGCCGATTCCTCACACCGCGATCATCCCCACGCGCAAGGATCAAATCGGCCGCAGCCTCGGTGAATTCGTACAGGGTGAGTTCCTCACCCGGGAGGTGCTCACCGAACGCCTCGCCGGGCTCCGGGTAGGCCGACGTCTCGGCACGTGGTTGACCCTCCCGGCCAACGCCCACCGCGCCGGAGACGCCCTGGCCGACGCGTTGCGAGGCACGCTCGAAGTGCTCGACGATGCCGAGGTACAGGGGGCGCTTGAACATCTCGTCGAGCGCAGAATTCGAGCGACGTCGGTCTCCCCGCTGATCGGCAAGGCGATCGACCTGACGGTCGAGGGTGGCCATCACCAACGACTGCTCGACGCCACGCTGACTGCGGTTGGCAACTTCCTCGACGACAACCGCGTGGTGATGCGCGACAAGTTGGCCCGCGATTCGCCGTGGTGGGTCCCCGAGCCGATCGACGATCGCATCTTCGACAAGATCTTCCTCGGCGTGAAGTCGTTCCTGGGCGAAGTGGCCGCCAACCCGGCCCATGAGGTCCGCTCGGCTCTCGACTCGCGGATCGTCGCGTTCGCCGAACGACTGCGTGATGATCCGACGATGCTCGCCAAGGGCGAGGAATTGAAGGACGAGGTGCTCAACCATCCCGAGATGCGGGCATGGATGGGCACCCTGTGGGGCGAGGTCAAGGGATCGTTGATCGAGGCCTCGTCGAACCCGAACAGCGAGCTTCGTGGCCGCATCGACCGCGGTCTGGCGTCCTTTGGTGAACGGCTGACCACCGATACCGTCATGCAGGCCAAGATCGACGATTGGGTCGAGCGGGCCGTCGCCCACGTGGCCGAGAACTACAAGACCGAGGTCGCCGACCTGATAGCTGGCACCGTAGAGCGGTGGGACGGCGAGGTGACCAGTCGTAAGATGGAACTCCAAGTTGGCCGCGACCTGCAGTTCATTCGCATCAACGGCACGCTGGTCGGCGGCGTCGCCGGCCTGGTGATCCATGCCGTCGGCAAGCTCGTCTAACGCCCGACCTCCGTCGCTTCTCTAGAGTCGCGACCATGCGCACCGTGGTCTGCCATACGTATGGTCCAATCGATCAGCTGACCATCGAGGAGCGCGAACCATCGCCGTGCGGCCCGGGCCAACTGCGAGTAGCGATCGGTGCAGCCGGAGTCAATTTCGTTGACAGTCTGCTGATTCAGGGGCTCTACCAGGTGAAACCACCGCTCCCATACGTGCCCGGCGGCGAGGCGTGCGGGGTCGTCACCGAGGTTGGCGAGGGGGTCTCCGCCCACCGCCTCGCAGACCGGGTATTCGTGATGTGCGGCGTCGGCGCAATGGCCGACGAGGTTGTGGTGCGCGAGCCACAGGTGCTCGCCGCTCCCCCGTCACTCAGCGACGGACAGATCGCCACCTTCTTCCAGAGCTACATGACCGCTTGGTTTGCGCTGCGCGAACGGGCTCAAGCCACCGCCGGGCAGCGGTTGCTGGTGCTCGGTGCCGGTTCGGGAGTAGGCCTCGCGGCGGTCGATGTCGGCCGCGCCCTCGGGTTACGGGTGATCGCCGGAGCGTCGTCGGCCGAGAAACGGGACGCTGCGCTGGCAATGGGAGCCGAGGCGGTCATCGACACCCTCGCTGAGAATGTCAAGGAGCGCGCCCGCGAACTCTCAGGTGGCGGCGTCGACCTCACCTACGACCCGGTCGGCGGCGATCTCGCCGAACAGGGGTTGCGGGCGATCCGCCCGGGCGGTCAGTTCCTCGTGATCGGCTTCGCGTCGGGCACCATTCCCCGGTTGCCGGCCAACCTGGTGTTACTGCAGAATCGCAATATCACCGGCGTCGATTGGGGCGGCTGGGTGGGGTCCAACCAGGCCCGCAACGCCGAGTTGGTTGCCGAGGTCTACGCGGCGATCGCCGCCGGACGGCTGCACCCGGTCGAGCCCACAACGTATCCCCTGGCCCGAGCGGCGGAGGCGATCGCCGCTCTCGCCGAGCGTCGGGTGACCGGCAAGGTCGCGGTCTGCCCGTAGCTCAGCCGGTGCTGTAGCGGCGGCAGTCGTCAGCCGCCGGGGTTGACCCGCGACCAGGCCGTCTCCCACAGCGATTGCACGGCGGGGGCGACCGGGTCGATGCGGTAGCCGATCGTCACATCGGCGTCGTAGACCAGCGTGGCCAGCAGGTGCTCGGCGACTGCCCCACTGCTCGTCAGGTCGTACGCCGAAGGATTGGTCACCGCCGGTTGATAGCCGACGTAGTCGAAGTTGGCCCGAGCGTTGGCCGGGTCGAGCATGAAATCGACGAACTGATGGGCGAGCACCCGGTTTGCCGACCGCGCCGGAATCATCATCAGGTCGTTCGAGATCGGGGCGCGGGTGGGGTGCCAGTAACCCAGAATCTCCGTTGTCTGGCCAGCTTGCAGGAAGTTACGAGCCGTGCCCATATCCCCGGACCAGGCTTGTTGCATGAGCGTCACGCCCGTCGGGATGTTCTCGTACGAGTAGATATCGAACACCGGTTGCATCATCGCCACCAGCGTTTCGAGCACTGCGGCCGCCGCATCGACTGCGGCGGGGTCTTCGACATTGAGATCGGTCACCCCGTTGACCAACAGGCCCAGCGCAAGGCCGTCGCGCACGTCGGGGAGGATGCCGACCTTGCCGGCGTATTGCGGGTCCCACAACAGCGGCCAGGCGTCGTCACGGTTGAACAGGCTCTCGCTGACCTGGTCTCGGCGGTAGCTGATACCGGTGGTGTAGACGCTGTACGGCATCGAGTACTGCGCCCCGACGTCGTAGTACGGGCTCTGCAACCCCGCAAGCACGTTCCCGGCATTCGGAATCAGCGCGGCGTTCAACGGTTGCACGGCGGCATCGACGACCAGTCCGGTGATCACCACCGATGGCAGCCCGATGACCAGATCGAAGGTTGACACACCGTCAAGCAGGGTCGCCTCGGCCTCGGCGACCTCATCGAACGTGGTGATCTCCACGGTGGTGCCCGCGGCGGACT
>JANNNL010000542.1:0-13495 GCA_031398525.1 Actinomycetes bacterium
CCCGGTCGGCCCCGGCGACAACATCGAGGCCCCCCTCGGTGGTGCGTTCCTCACGGCGCTCGGGGACCAGGCAGACATCCTCGGGGCGGGTGCGCAGGGCGATATCGACCATCTCGTCGGTGACCGCGTGCTCCAGGTTCATGCGGGTGGTCAACACCTCACGGAGGATCTCGATGTCACGATCCTGGATGTGGCGGCGATCCTCCCGCAGATGAATCGTGATCGCGTCGGCCCCTGCCGTCTCGGCCAGCAACGCCGCCTGCACCACGCTCGGGTATTTCGTCCCCCGAGCCTGCCGGATGGTCGCAATATGGTCGATGTTCACGCCAAGCTGAATCACCCTCCCAGGTTAGAACGAGTACGCCGACGAGGCGAGCGGATTCCGGATCAGGAACTTTCGGGGAGTGCGGTCGCGCCCTGGAGCGCCATCGCGTTTGCTCCAAATTGGTGTGGCGGCGACAGCGCTGCTGCACTCCACATTGCCGTGGGGTGGCGGGCGGGGACGCTAGAACACCGAGTTGCGCAGGAGTTCGGGGGCGACGGGGCACTCGGGGTCGGTGGCGTCGCCGGGGGCTTCGAAGAGGCCGTTGGGGCCGATGACGTGGGAGAAGGTGGCCAGCGGCACGATTTCCTCGTCGAGTTCCCAGGGCAGATCTGCGGCCGAGAGGCGCTCCATCATCGTGGTCCACATGGCCATCGGCAGGCGTCGCCCTCGACCAGCGACCAGCCACACTGGGATCTCGCTGCAATACGCCACGGCGGCCGCGGCCCGCGAGCCGGCGGGGGCGATCGCCCCGTCGCAACCGACCGCCGACGCTTCGATCACGACCAGATCGGCCGATGCGGCGGCGGCGCCGAGGCCTCCCACCGGGACCTGCTCCACGTCGACATCGGCGCGCTGGAGACGCCGCACGAACCCATCGGACTCGGCTCCATCGATGGCCAACACCCGAACGTCGCCGCGACGGACCAAGGCGTCGGTCACCAGATCGGGCCAGCCGACCACACAAATCAGGCCGTCGGCGGGCAAATGATCGATCAGGATCTCTTCGGTCGGATCGTCGTCGATCTGCCGCGCCAACAGCGACGCCTCACGCATCGGCTCGGCCGCGGTGAGAATGCGCGCACACAGCCACCAGATAGGCGCTGACGTGGGATTATGTTCCACGATTCTCCGACAGGCGGTTACCAATCCCGACGGATCAAGCCCCAGTCCGTGCAGCGCCGAGGCCGTCTCTCGAACCATTACCCGCTGATCGGCACCCGACGCACGTGCCACATATCGCAGGCGTTCGATCGGATGCATTCCGCCACGCTAGCCATGCCGCGCTACCGTCGCATCTCGTGGTTACGAATCCCGCGCCCGATACGGTGCTCACCCCTCTCGGCGGCGACGCTCGCCCCCTGACGGAGTGGCTGACGACCTTCCATCTCGCTTCGGTGGTGCTCGATCCGTACACCAACGAGAGTTCCTGGGTACTCGACACGGCAACCCGCATCCTGGCCGGGTTCCGGGGTGCTGCGGTGCGGGTCAACCTGCTGTTGACCTGTGGTGCCGACGACGCCCGGGCGTATCTCGGCCCGCTCGCTGACGAATTCCTCGTGTTCTGCGACCCGGATCGCACCGCGGTCAAGGCGCTCGGCCTCACTGCGTTGCCGGCGTTCGTGTTCCTGCGAATCGACGGCACCGTCGCCGCCTCGGCCGAGGGCTGGAACCCCAACACCTGGCGCACCGTCGCCGAAGAGATCGCGTCCACGACGTCGTGGACCAAGCCGACCATCCCCATGGCCGGCGATCCTGGTGCATTCGCCGGCACCCCCGCCTTCGCCTGACCTACCGTAATCGCGATGAAGATTGGGGTCCAACTCCCGGAAGTGGAGTGGGAAGTGCCGTTTCCTGAGCTGATCGCCATGGCCCGCGCCGCCGAGGCCGTTGGATTCGACTCGATCTGGGTCGGTGACCACCTGCTCTATGACCTGCCCGTCGGCCCGCGTGGTCCGTGGGAAGCCTGGACGACATTGGCTGCGCTGGCGGCGGCCACCGAGCGGGTGCAACTCGGTCCGCTCGTCGCGTGCGCCGGATTCCACGAGCCGACGATGCTGGCCAAGCAGGCGGCGACGGTCGACGCGATCTCGCAGGGTCGGCTGATCGTCGGACTCGGCTCGGGTTGGAACGAGCGCGAGTATCGGGCGTTCGGGTTCCCCTTCGATCACCGGGTCAGTCGCTTCGACGAGGCGTTCACGATCATCCGCTCGCTGCTCCGTGACGGCGCATGTGACTTCCACGGCGAGTACTACGACATCGACTCGTGCGTGCTCCACCCCCAGCCGCATCGTCCGGGGGGCCCGCCGTTGATGGTCGGCTCGATTCGGCCGCGGATGCTGTCGATTGCGTTACCCCACGTCGACGCGTGGAACGTCTGGTGGAGCGACTTCGGGAACACCCCCGAAGGATTCGCCGTGGTCAAGACCCGGGTCGACGCGGCGATCGTTGCGGTTGGTCGGCGGCCTGGCGATGTCGAAGCGACCTGCGCCGTACACGTGCGGCTACCCGGGGGAATCGGCCGCCAGATGGGCAACGACGGGGCCGAACGTATCGAGGCAATCCAAGGATCGGCGTCCGAGATCGCCGATCAACTCCGCCGGTTCGCCGAAGTTGGCGCGTCGCATATCCAACTCGTCGTCGACCCGATCACTCGCGCTTCAATCGAATCCCTCGCTGAAGTCCTCGCCCTGATCTGACTCGACCGTCGGGTCCGGTCTCCGCCGCCAGACGCCAAATTGGAGTGCGCTGGCGCTCCACGCGTCGTCGCGCTCCCCAGATCGGAGCGACCGCCATGGAACTCCAATTTGGAGCGAGGTGGCGCTTCACGCGCTACGGCACTCCCCAGATCGACGCAGCGGCCCCGGGGACCCCGCCCACAACCACCACATCCATGCGGCCTCCGTACAGCCGCGGGCTGGAGTGGGCTCAGTGGCGTTTGGTCGTGGCCAGGCCGGAGAGCCGGCGCATGGCTGACCGGGGGATAAAACGGGTGCCAGTGACAACACCTTTGTAGGCCAACCCGGGGATCGAGGTCGCCCGACCGCGGGCACAGGCATCGAGGCCGTCGCGGGCGACCTGCTCGGCGGTCAACCAGGCGAACGACGGATAACGAGCGGCGAACTCCTCCCCGCTCGAGACCGACTGGAACTCGGTGCGGGTCAGCCCGGGGCACAGGTTGGTGACCTTCACCCCCGACGATCGCAGTTCCTCGTGGAGCGCCTCGGTCAGGCTGGTCACGTACGCCTTGGTCGCCGCGTAGACGGCCAGACCCGGCCCCGGCTGGAAACTGGCGACCGACGACACGTTGAGGATCCACCCCTGCCCCCGGGCGACCATCACCTCGGCGGCGGCCCGGCTGAGGCGGGTCAGTGCCGTGATGTTCAAGCCGATCTCGTCGGCCAACCGGTCGGCGTCGAGGGTGTGGAATGCCCCCGACGTGCCGAATCCGGCGTTGTTGACCAACAGGTCGACGGGTCGATCAGCGTCAACCAGTCGTTGGGCGACAGCGCGTACCCCCGCAGGATCGAGCAGATCGGCGGCGAGGACTTCGACATTTGATAGTTCAGCAGCCAACGCCGTCAACCGCTCGGTCCGCCGGGCGACAACGATTGTGTGCACCCCGTTGGCCGCGAGGATGCGGGCCATCGCCTCCCCGATCCCCGATGAGGCCCCAGTCACCAATGCGCTACGAAACGGATACTTCGACATGCGAGAAACTGTACGGCTCTCGTCGCCGTCACGCCCCGGACCCGGAGTGGAACACCAATCCGAGGTGTAGCAGAGCACCAATCGGAGATGTAGTACTAGTCGGTGGTGGAGTGGAGCACCAATCCAAGGTGGAGCGGAGCCCGTCCGCAGTCAGTCGCTGCCGTTCGGTTCATGTTCGACGATCGCATCGCTGCGTTGCCCATCTGCACGATCTGGGCAACGTGAGCTGCGGCCAGTGGTTTCCCGGGAACGCGACAGCGTACGATCGGCGGCCGTGTCATCGAGTCGAGTGATTGCCGGAGCGTTGGCTGATTCGGTGGTGCGGCGCGGGGCTGATCGGGTGTTTGGAATTCCGGGGGGTGGTTCGAACCTCGACGTGATCGGGGCGTGCGCCGATCGGGGGGTGCCGTTCGTCCTTGCCCACGCCGAAACCCCCGCGGCGATCATGGCCGCCGCGTACGGCTTCGCCACGGGGCGCCCGGCATTGGTCGTCGCCACGCGGGGGCCCGGGTGCGCGGCGAGTGTTAACGGTGCGGCGCAGGCGACGCTCGACCGCTTTCCGCTGGTGATCTGCACCGATGGGGTCAATGCCACCGACACGCGGCGGGTTGCCCATCAGCTCATTGACCAGGTCGGTTTGATGGCCCCGGTCACCAAATGGAGCGGAGTGCTCGGTTCGGGCGATCCGACCCGCGTCGCCGAGGCGGCGTTCGATCTGGCTGGCGCGGCCCCGGCTGGCGCGGTTCATCTGACCCTCGATCCGACCACATCCGAGAGTCGATGCCCGGTTTCGGTGATGGAGGTCGTGTCCGACGAGTACGCCTTGGAGCGGGCGGCGGCGGCCGTTGGCAAGGCGCGGCGGCCGGTCGTGATCGTCGGGAACGCCGCCCACGGATGGGCCGACGACATCCACAATTCGCTCGTTCACCTCGGTTGCCCGGTGTTGGCGACCTATCAGGGGGTTGGGATCTTCGACGAAGAGGCGCAGTTCGCCGGGCTGTACACCGGTGGGGTGATCGAGCAGTCGTTGCTCGACGACGCCGACCTGATCATCGCCGTCGGCCTAGATCCGGTCGAGCCGATGCCGACGCTGTGGCGCACTGCTGCTCCGGTTGTCTCGCTCTCGCCGACCCCACTCGATCACCGCTACTGGCCCGAGTACATCGATCTGGTCGGGTCGGTCGGCCCGATTCTGCGCCGCATCACCCATGGGGTGCCGACCACCGACTGGCCCGTCGACGAGGGACACCGTCGGCTCGATCGGGCGTTGACCACGATGCGGCCGCCGGACCGAGGCACCTTCGGTCCGGTCGATGTGGTCGATTCCGTCGTTGTGTCGGCTCCCGCTGGAACGCTGGCAACGGTCGACGCCGGGGCGCACTTCCTGGCCGTGATGCCATGGTGGCGGGCCCGGGAACCCAAGGGCCTCTTGATCTCGAATGGCCTGGCCACGATGGGTTTCTCGCTCCCAGCGGCGATCGGGTTGGCGCTGGCTCGGCCCGGCCGTCCGGTCGTGGCGTTCACGGGCGACGGTGGGTTGTCGATGGTGCTCGGCGAGTTGGAAACGCTCGCCCGTCTGGCATTGCCGATCACCGTGGTCGTCTTCGACGATGCGACGCTCAGCCTGATCAAGGTCAAGCAGCGCTCCGATCAGGGCGGCGATTCGGCCGTCCGCTACTTCCCGACGGACATCGCCGGTGTGGCCCGGGCGATGGGCGTCGAGGCCGCAACGGTCGACTCCGCGGCGGAACTCCGTCGGGAGCTGACCCGCGGATGGGATCGACCGCGACTGGTGCAGGCGCGCATCGACCCGTCGGGCTATCCGCATCTGATCACCGCAACGCGCGGCTGAACCGTCGTCCGCCTCCGATCGGATAGGCAAGGCGTCGTAGTTTGAGCGGTGTGACCGCTGCCACGCTCCTCCCGCTTCCTGCCGACGACGATGAGATCCGTCGGGCGCTCGCCCAGGCCGAGATGGCCGCCCTGCTCGCAGCGGTTGCCCACATCTCTGGCGACTTGAGTGTGCTGCAGGCCGATCTGCGTCCCGACCCGACGAAAATCCGTGAGCCCAACTGTGGCTACACCCCCGGACAGCTCGAACGGGCCGAAGAACTCTGTCTCGCGGCGTTGGCCAAGTTCCGTGACGATATGGGTGGGGTGGCGGCGCGGCCGAGTGATGCCGACGTCCGCACGATCATGGAGTTCCTCGCCGGCACCGAGTTGAGCGATCGGTACATCCCGTTGCTCGCCGAGGAGTTGTCGATCGACGGCGACGAGTTGCGGACCCCGCAGTGGAACAAGGCGTCGTTGGCCGCCGATCGGCCGTTCAAAGTGGCGATCATCGGCGCCGGCATGTCGGGGATCGCCGCAGCTCACCGGCTCGATCAGGCCGGCGTCGAGTTCGAGGTGTTCGACAAGAACGGCGACGTCGGCGGCACCTGGCTGGAGAACACCTACCCCGGCTGCCGGGTCGACATCCAGAACCACATGTACTCCTACTCGTTCGCCCAACGCAACGACTGGCCCCGCTACTTCAGCCCCCGCGACGTACTCGCCGACTACTTCCGCGACTGTGCCGAGCGGTTCGGCTTGATGGACCGGATTCACCTGAAGACCGAGGTCCGCTCCGTCCGCTGGCATGAGGATGCGCAAGTCTGGCGGCTCGCCGTCAACGGCCCCGACGGGCCTCGCGAGTTCGAGGCGAACGCGGTGATCTCGGCCGTCGGGCAGCTCAACCGCCCTCGATTCCCCGACATCAGGGGCGCGGCGACAGCCGCAGGCGGCGGTGACTTTGCTGGGCCCTCGTTCCACACCGCGCAGTGGAATCATGACGTCGATCTGACGGGCAAGAAGGTGGCGATCATCGGCACCGGGGCGTCGGCGTGCCAGGTGATCCCGGCGATCACCCCGCAGGTGGCCGAGTTGACCGTGTTTCAGCGGACCGCGCCATGGCAGCTCCCGGCCCCGAACTACTCCCTCGACGTCGCCCCGGGCCTGCAATGGCTGTTCGGGCACGTGCCGTTCTACGCCCAGTGGTACCGCTGCTTCCTGTTCTGGCGAGGGGCCGAGATGATGATGCCGCTGGCCATCGTCGACCCCGACTATCCGCCCACCGAGGTGGCGGTGTCCGCCGCGAACGCCGAGATTCGCGAGTTGCTGGTGATGTGGCTGCAGGCGATGACGTCCAATGAACCCGGGTTGTTCGAGAAGGTGCTGCCCGACTATCCGCCGTTCTCGAAGCGGTTCGTCGTCGACGACGGCGGTTTGCTCATGGCCTACCAACAGCCGCACGTGACGCTGGAAACGACGGGCATCGAACGCATCGAATCAGGTGGCGTTCGCACCAAGGACGGCGTGCTCCATGAGGCCGACGTGATCATCTACGGCACCGGATTCCAGGCGTCGGATTTCCTGATGCCGATGGAGGTCGTCGGCCGCAGCGGCGAATCGCTGCACGACCGATGGAAGGGCGACGCCCGGGCATACCTCGGCGTGACGATCCCCGGGTTCCCCAACCTGTTCTGCATGTACGGCCCCAACACCAACATCGTCGTCAACGGCTCGATCATCTACTACTCGGAGTGCGAGGTGCACTACGCGGTGGAATGTGTCCGTCTGCTCCTCGCCGAGGGAGCGGGTTCACTCGACGTTCGCACGGACGTTCACGACGCCTACAACGAACGTATCGACGAGGCAAATGCCCTACGGACCTGGGGTTTCTCAAAAGTCCGTTCGTGGTACAAAAACTCCACGGGCCGCACCGCCCAAAACTGGCCGTTCAGCGTCCTCGAGTTCTACGAACAGACCCGAAGGCCCAATCCCGACGACTACGTGCTGGCCATCTGATCGAACATCCGCGCGTAAAGTTGACCTTCGTAAGTCGACTTTACGCGATCGGACCGAAAGCGATTCAGGTCTCCGTTCTTGTCGCGTGTGGGCGACGTTGACGCACTCAGCGACCTTGGCGCACTCGGACACGACATGAAGCCGAGGTGCGGTGCATACGGTGACCGACGGACCTACCAGGTGGCGCCGCCGTAGTTGTCCCAGCAGCGGCGGGTGATCTCGGCTCCGGCGAGGTAGGCGGCTTTGGCGGAGCGGCGCTTCTCGTCGGTGTCGAGGTATTGCTCGGCGAACTCGCCGACGTGGCCGCCATGGTCTTCATCGACGGTGATGTGGATGGTGTGGAAGGCGTAGTCGTCGGGCTGCAGGATGCCGGTGTAGTGCTCCTTGAAGCCCTTGACCATCCGGATGTACGCGGGCGGAATCTGGTTCTCGATGGCGAGGATGCCGCCGAAGGTCAGTTCGTACCACGGCCGCTGATGAGCGAGCAGATACAGGAACCCCTCGCTGGCCACCGCGTCGGTGTTCGGCACCGCCTCGGTGATCACTTCATCGGGGGCGCCGAGCGCTCGGGTGAACTCGAAGAGCCAATGCAGGTGCCCGAAGCCCGACTTCGACACGGTGCCGAGCACCTCTTCGGCCATGTTCTCGATCACGCTGTCGGTCATCTCGTAGGGGATGCGGGTCGACCACCCGGCGAGTACCCGTCGGGTGTGATACGTCACGCCCCAGTAGTGCTGCCGAGCCCAGCCGACCATCTCTTGCGGGGTGGCGACCCCGGTCTCGATGCGCTGCACGATGTCGGATTGGGCCAGTGTGCGGCCTGAATCGACAACTTCCTGACGCATCTCACTGACGAATGTTTCACCGTCGAAAGTCATTGAATCCCCCTGAACTGGCAACCGCTCCGGACGAGCGTGAACCCAACGATGCTCGACAAGCACTCCGGGACGCAAGCAGTCCGTCCCGGATGACGACACGTCCAACGCGAAATGGCCGGGCTCTCGGAGGAGCCCGGCCATGCAACAAGCGTCAGTCGCCCGGGCCCACTCTCCTGTGGCGTCGTGCATCGTGATCGACCGGACGGGGAGTTCGGGGCGATCGGCGTCGAACACCGACACTTCGATGTCGAGCGGCTTGGTCGGCCGCAGCGACTCATCGAAGGTCTGGCCGGGCGAACAGACGGCGCCGGCGACCGCGCCTACCTTGCCATTCGACGAGACGGCTAGGTCGGACATCCACTCCGGAAGCCCGGTCGCCGGTGCTCCCGTCACCCGGTTGCGGGTCTGACGACAGGCGTCGTAGTCCACCTCGCCGAAGACCTGCAGGGTGTAGGTGACGAGACCTGAGGCGCTGATCGCCGCGGTGGGCGGCTCGACGTAGGTGTTCCTGGCGGGCCTGGTTTCGTGGATTTCGAGCGTTGTCGGGTCGAGGACGTTCTGCGATGTCAGGGTGTCGTCGGCGTACACGTAGATCCCGTCGGGAATACCGTCGGGGTCGCTGCCAGTGAGCGGCACAATCGGGCTCGACGCAGTCGTCGTCGCGGGCTCATCGGTTGTCGCTGGTGGCAGCGGTACGGCGGTGTCCGGTGGAGTTCCGACGATCGTCGTGGTCAGCTGCGGATTCGGTGCGCCGACGAGGGCGGTGCGGCCGGGTCGATGATCTGAGTCGTCGACTGGCTCGGCCGAGTGGCCAGGGCCAAGGCGGCGATGGTGACGAGGGCTCCGGTGACGCCGATGACGCCGCGGGTGGTCTGCTGGCGGCGGCGGGCCCGGCGGATGCCGGTGACGATGCCGTCGGGGGCGGGTTGACGAACGTCGGCGCCGGCGCGGCGGGCTAGGGCGTCGATGGAAGCGTCGTCGTGGGTCTGGCCGGGGACTTGGTTGGTGGTCATGTCATTCTCCCAAGAGGGTGGCGAGCGTGGCGCGAGCACGCGTCAGGTCGGATCTCACGGTCCCGGACGGAACCGTGAGGACGTTTGCCACCTCGTCGACCGAGAGGTCTGCGGCGTAGTACAGGGCAACCACCTGCTGATGGCGGGCTGGCAGGGTGCCCAGCCCGCCGGGTGGTCAAGGTACTGAACTCGCGGCCAGCCGGTGAAGGCCTTGAGCATCGTGTGCTGCACCATGTCCTGGGCGTCATGGCCGTTCCCGGTCAACGCCGTTGCGACGCCGACGAGGCCCGGGTAGGTGTCGCGAACGAACGTCTCGAAGTCGCTGCGGAGCTGCAACATGGGAGGCTCGGTCATGTAGATCCTGGCGTCGTGGAGGTTGGTGGTGGCAATCATCAACCGGATACACGCGCCAGCCGCGGATTTCGCTGCAAAGAATTCGGAAATCTTTGAGGTTCGTTGCCCGAGGTCAAGCACTGTGCTCGGAGTCTTCAGCCGACTACGGTTCGAGGCCGTGCCGCATCTGAATCCACCGTTCCGAGCCGACCATGTCGGTAGCCTGCTCCGCCCCGCCGCTGTGCTTGAGGCGCGACGGGCGCACGCGGCCGGGGAGATCACCGCCGATGTCAAGCGCTCGATCGAAGACATGGCGATTGCCGACGCGATCACATCGCTGGAAGCCACCGGGATGCAGGCGATCACCGATGGCGAGTTTCGTCGGGCGTGGTTCCATCTCGACTTTCTGGAGCAGCTCGACGGGGTGACCGTCTCGGGGGCGATCGAGGCCAGCTCCGATTCGCAGGAGAAGGTCGGCTTCACGCCGCCCCGATTGGAGGTCACCGGGCCGTTGCGTCATGGCCGTCCGATCCAGGTTGACGACTATCGCTTTGTCGCCGGGCACACGGCTCAGACAGCCAAGGTGTGTATCCCGTCGCCGACGATGGTCCATTTCCGTGGGGGTCGGGCCGCGATCGACATCCAGTCGTACCCCGACATGGAGTTGTTCTTCCACGATCTTGCCGCGGTCTATCGCGAGGAGATCAGCCAGCTGTATGCCGCCGGGTGCCGCTACATCCAGCTTGACGACACCAACCTTGCCTATCTCTGCGACCCGAAGATGCGCGCCGGAGCCGTCGAGCGGGGCGACGATCCCGGCGAACTGCCCCGCACCTACGCTGCGCTGATCAACGCCGTCATCGACGACCGCCCGGCCGATCTGACCGTCGGCATCCACCTATGCCGGGGCAACTTCCGCTCCACCCACTTTGCCGAGGGTGGCTACGAACCGGTTGCCGAGGTGCTGTTCAGCGAGTTGAACGTCGACACCTACTTCCTTGAGTACGACGACGAACGGTCCGGCGATTTCTCGCCGCTGCGGTTCGTGCCGTCGAACAAGACGGTGGTGTTGGGCCTGGTGTCGTCGAAAGTTGCGCGTATGGAAAGCCTCGATGAGCTGGCCGGACGCGTCGATGAAGCGGCCCAGTTCGTGCCCCACGATCAACTTTGCCTGAGCCCGCAATGCGGCTTCTCGTCGACCGTGCACGGCAACGAGATCAGCCCGCAGGTCCAGTGGGACAAGCTCCGACTTGTGGTCGACGCGGCCAATCACATCTGGCGATGAGTGACGACATCGGCTCGACCGACGACCGGAACGTGGTTGACGACTACGGCGGCGACGGGTCGGGCGTAGGACCTTTACTCGGCCACCCGGAGGGTGAACCGTGGACGACCGACGACGTCCCCCGCTGGCTACCTCTGGTCGTCGCCCTGTTTGTGGCGATGCCGATCTTCGCCGCGCTGTACAAGATGGTCGGTGACCACTGGTACCCCGCGGGTGACATGGCCCAGGCCGAACTGCACATGCGTGGGTTCTTCCGTACGCCACCGCTGGTCGGTGCCGCGGGCCGGATCGTGTCGGATACCGGGGTGCAGGGCTCGCATCCGGGTCCGAGCCTGTGGGTGGCGATGTATCCGGTCTATGCCCTGTTCGGCCGGTCGAGCTTCGGTTTGATGGCCGCCGTGGTCAGTGTGCACGTTGCGTCGATCGCCGGTGCGTTGTGGTTGGCGCTACGCCGCGGTGGGCTGGTGTTGATGATGCTCGTCGCGGTTGTCTTGGCCTTCGTGATCCGGGCGAGCGGCGCGGCGTTCGCCATCGAACCGTGGAACCCATGGCTTGCCGTGCTGCCGTTCGCCGTGTTCCTGCTGGCCGCCTGGTCGGTGCTCGACGGGGCACGCGGTTGCTGGTTGGTGACGGCAGTCGCCGGGTGGCACACGATCCAATGTCACGTGGGGTATGCCCCCGTCGTGGTGGTCACGATGGCCGCGGTGTTCGTCGCCGATGCCGTGGCCGGTCGCCGCGCCGGTGACCTCGCCCGCCGATTCCGGATGTGGATGCTGGTGGTGATTGCCACCGGGTTGATGTGGCTGCCGCCGTTGCTCGATCAGTTGAAGCGGTCGCCGGGCAACCTTGCCATCCTGTGGCAGCACTTCGTTTCGCCGCGCGAATCGGTCCTGTCCAAAGGTGACGTCGGACGGATCATCGCCGATCAGTTCAATCTCGCCGGTCCGTGGGTCGCCGGTCCGGAGCTTCCCGGGCCGGGCGCGTTGGGTGGCAACCTCGCCGGCTTGATCCTGCTGGCGGCCCTGTGGATTGCCGGGTTCGCCGCCGCCCGCCGCTCAGGCTCGGCGAGTGCTGTCAGGCTCCATGCCGTTCTTGCCGGCACCGCAGTCATTGGGATGGTGGCGATCACCCGCATCTTCGGTGGCTACTTCGAGTACACGGTTCGCTGGGCGTGGGTGCTCGTCGGTTTGATCGTCGCCGCCAGCCTGTGGAGTCTCTGGCAGGGCCGCGCCAGCCTCCACGGAGCCCGGCCGGAAGGCGCCATCGCCCTCGTCGCCGGTGCGGCAATCCTGGTCAGCGGGGCGATCGGTTCGTGGAGCGTGCACGACAAGGTCGTCGTGCCCGGCGCACCTGACTCCGAGATGATCGGTTCGGTCGCCCCGCTCGTCGCTGCTGAACTCGACCCCGATCTGCGCTATCTGCTGCGGTGGCAGGACTCGTCGGGGCTTGGTGCGACCGCGTTTGGCATGATGCTTGAACTCGAGCGCCAGGGATATCACGTTGGGGTTGACCTGCCCTCGGCGGCGGCCGCGCTGCCGCATCGAGTGCTATTCGAGGATCAGGCCGACGGGGTGATCACGATCATCGCCGGCAGCCGCGCCGACACGATGATGGTGCCCGTCTTCTCCCAGATCGTGGCCAACTACGACCCACGCAATGAGCTGCAGAAGGCCCGCTACTTCATCTTGCGTGACGCGCTTCGTGAGTACGCACAAGTGGCTGGACGCGATGACCTGATCAACGTGATCGACGGAGCCGGGGGTTCGCTCGTGTTCATCAACCCGCCGCTGCCGCCCGAGCAGGCCGCGCTCGCCCTAGAACTCCAACGGCTACCGCAACCCGCCCTCGTGCTGCTCGACACCCGCGAGGGCTGAGCGGCGATCGCAGACTACGCCCCGTACTCGTGCTCCGGGGCGGGGTAGATGCCCGATTCGACTTCGGCGCGGAAGGTCTCGGCGGCGTCGGCGAGGGTCTCGGCAAGGTGGGCATATCGCTTGACGAACTTGGGGATTCGGCCCGTGGTCAAGCCCGCCCAGTCGGTCCACACCATCAATTGGCCGTCGCAGTGGGGTCCAGCACCGACGCTGATCGTCGGGATACTCAGGGCCGCGGTGACCTCAGCAGCGATTCCCGAAGGCACCATTTCGAGAACGACGGCGAATGCCCCCGCCTCTTCGACGGCTCGGGCGTCGTCGAGCAGTTGTGCGGCTCCCTCGCCGCGACCCTGGATAATGTGGCCGCCCAGCCCATGCTCGCTTTGCGGGGTGAACCCGATGTGGGCCATTACCGGGATTCCAGCGGTGACGATCTGCTGGATCTGCGGGCAACTCCGGCGACCACCTTCGAGCTTCACCGCGTGCGCGCCGGTCTCCTTCATGAACCGGAT
>JANNNL010000544.1:0-8929 GCA_031398525.1 Actinomycetes bacterium
AGCGTGAAGATCGTGGTGCGGATCTCTTTGATCGCGTGGTCGATCTCATCGACAACACCCAGTAGCCGCTCCTCCTGACCCGGGCGGCCGATCGACGATTGAAGTTGCAGCCCCGCCGCAAACAACCGCTGGATTACCCCATCGTGAAGGTCTCGCCCAATTCGGTCGCGGTCGTCGAAGACAGCCAGCTTCGCCCGGAACTCTTCCAGTTCGGCCGCGACTCGCCGCTCCTCGGTGAGATCGTGAAACAGTCCGAGGAGCGTCGACCGACCCGCGCGCGACACCACATTCGACGTCACCATCACCGGCGTGCACCGACCCGAACAGTGCTGAAGCTGCATCTCGTAGTGGACCAGCCTGCCGGTCCCGGCCTGGCTACGAAGGTCTCGGATCTGCTCCACATCGGCGGGATTCCACCACGGCGGCACCCCCGTCACCGCCAACACTTCGGCGACGCTCAACCCGACGAGATCGCAGAACCGCGGATTCACCGTCACATACCGACCCGCCTCGATATCGAACTCCAACACGCCGTCCGGAAGTGCGTCGATCACGGCTTGGGCCCGATTGCGTTCCTCGATCATTCCGTGACGCAGCGCCCGTTGCGCACGAACATCACGGATCGCCGCAATAACCAGGTGTTCCTCGGCGAAATCCAACGGGCTCAAGCCAATCTCGACCGGAATCAGCGAGCCATCACGATGTCGGGCGTCGAGTTCCAAACCAGAACCCATCGACCGCACCGTCGGCTCCCGAAAGAACCCGTCTCGCAACGCGACATGACGGTCGGCGACCGATCCCGGCGTCAGAATCTCGACGTGCTCTCCCACGAGCTCACCCGGCACCCATCCCAGCAGATCTTCGACCCGTCGATTGGCATACACGATTACCCCGCCGGCCGTCACCAAAACGGTGGCATCGGGCATCCCCTCGATCATCGCGGACGGCAGCGCGTCTTTCTGCGATAGGAACCAGGACTCTGGCATGCGAGATGTCTACTACACCAACCCGCCGACCCCATCGGGTGCCCGGCGTCGTGTTGTATCGCGTCGAGTCGCGTCGCGTCGTCATCAAATTCAGAGTCTTTGTTCCCTAGTCGAGTGCCGCTTCGTCGATGATGCTGGCGGCATGACCCGACAACGGTGGACGGTATCTCCCGTAGCCCATCTTCCAGAACCGGTTCCTGGTGAACTGCTCCGCAGCGCGATCGACCTGATTGCGGATGGACTTGCGCTCGTCGACGGCGACGGCATCATCCTGTTCGTCAATCGCCCACTCGCCGAACTGCTCGGCTACGAGCCCGCCGATTTGGCTGGAAAGTCGATCGAGATACTGGTGCCGATAGCTCGACGGATGGAGCATCGAGACGACCGCGAAACATTCAAAGCCGATCCTGTTCAGCGCCGAATGGGCCGGTCCGACCTCGACATCGAGGCGCAACACGCCGACGGACGACGAATTCCCGTCGATATCCAACTCACCCCGCTGCCGAACACGACGATGATCGCGGCCACCGTGCGAGACATGACCCGAGAGCGCCACGCCGCCGCAGACCTGGCAATACAGCGCCTGGATCTCATCGCAACAATCAGGCGCAACGAGCAGATGATCGCCTACTACGACGTCATGCTGCAACAGCTCTTCGCGCTCGGAACCCACCTCGAAGCCGCTGCGCACCGAGACAAATCCAGTGGATCCGGACCGTTCCTGCAGGCCGCTTCCGTCGTCGATGAACTCATCGAAATCACCCGCTCGCAGGCCTTCGGCCGCCGCTGACCGTCCGAACAATCGAAAGATCGCTGCTGCGCGACCTGAGGTTTGCTCCTGCCGAGAACAGAGTCGGGTCTTTGGTCCCTAGCGCGAACGTGGCGGCCATGGTCTGGTGGTGGGATCATGGATGCGATGCCTACCTCAGAGCCCATCACCGTCTTCCTGCTCGACGATCACGAAGTCGTTCGACGCGGGGTTCGTGATTTGATCGAGGCCAACGGCGACATCGTGGTCATCGGTGAAGCGTCAACCGCCGAGGAGGCGGTCCGACGAATCCCGGCCTTACGACCGCAAGTCGCCGTGCTCGACGTCCGACTTCCCGATGGCAACGGCGTCGAGGTCTGCCGCGAAATCCGCAGCTCCCACCCCGAAATCGCCTGCCTCATGCTCACTTCATACTCCGACGACGAAGCGTTGTTCGACGCGATCATGGCTGGCGCCGCCGGGTACATCCTCAAACAGATCCGCGGCAACGATCTGGTCTCGGCAATCCGGCAAGTGTCGACCGGGGCATCACTCCTCGACCCCGCCGTCACCGGCCGGGTGCTCTCGCGCCTGCGCAACCCACCCCAAGAGGACGAACGCCTGAGCCGACTTACCGAACAGGAACGTCGCATTCTCGCCCTGATCGCCGAGGGATTGACCAACCGACAAGTCGCCACCGACATGCACCTAGCCGAGAAGACCGTCAAGAACTACGTCTCGAACCTCCTGATGAAACTCGGCATGGAACGCCGCACCGAAGCTGCCGTCTTCGCCACCCGGCTCGCCGACGATCGCCGCCACCGGCACGACACCGGCACGTGAGCCGCCCCAGTGCTCGATCGCTCCCCTGGGGCGGGACTTTCGGCCCGAGCCGCCGGTGACCCCCGGCCCTGACCGGCGTACCCACTGTGGTTCATGCTGAACTCACCAATCGGAACCCGATCCGACCGGCACTCGCACGAGCGGGTGGAAACACTGGAGGCAGCCATGTTCAAACGAGTTCTCGTCGGCATCGACCATGTCGACGCAACCCGCACTCCGTTGTGGGAGACCGTTGGTCGGTTGTCGGCCGAAGGCGGAGCACAGCTCATCCTCGTTCACGTCACCGAGGTCCACCCGTCGCGGTTCGGACTCCTCCACGAAGGCCACGCCGAAGTCGAGGCAACCCTCGCCGAAGCCCTCCGGGCCGTGCAAGCCTGCGGCGGAACCGTCGAGAACGCCGTCGAAGTACGCATCGGTCTGGAATCTCCCGCCAACGTCCTGGTCGACACCGCCCGGACTGAGCATTGCGACCTGATCGTCCTCGGAACCCATGCCCATGGCGCGTGGACCGGTGCGCTACTCGGCAGCGTCAGCCAACGCGTTGCCGGCCACGCCTCATGTCCCGTTCTGCTCGTTCCCTGCGGCGAATGAATTCACATGCATCGAGCACATCACAGGACGAAGGTCCCGCGCCGCGCGCTGATGCTGCTTCCGAAGCCGCCCACCGCCTCGACACCCGCCGTGGCGGTGGCAACGAGGTGCGCAAACTGCTCCTGCCCGGTGCTCCGGCAACCGCGCTCGTCGAGGCCGCGTCCGACTGCGACCTGCTCGTCATCGGTGCCCGCGGTCTCGGCACCCTCAAGTCCGCACTTCTCGGATCAACCAGCAACCAGGCCATCCACCACGCCCGCTGCCCTATCGCCGTCATTCACACCGCACACCCCGATTGAGCCATCTGGACGGGTCACCGCCGTGCACGACCCACTACGACGCGATGGCCGCCTTCGCGGTGATCTGGATCGGACGGACACGCACAACCATCTCCGGCGGCACGGCGTTGCGTCGGCCATAGGCCTCAGCGTTCTGTGCGCCCATGTAGCGGCCGCCGATTCGCGTGCCCCAGTAGAGCAGCTCATCAGGATCAGTAGAGGTGGTGGTCGTTCCGGCGATCGTCACGAAACTGAACGGCGGACGTTCGTCATCCCAGCACAAGCACACTCGCCCGTCGCGCAGAATCGCCTTGCCTTTGATCGTGTCAGCGGATGTCATGAACACAATGTCGTCACCGTCGAGATCAACCCACACCGGGGCCACATGCGGGCTGCCGTCCGTGCGGACAACGGCCAGCTTTGCGGTTCGAGCGGGCAGGCCGCCGACGAACGCCTGCCACCAACCTTCCGGCGCATCGTTGTAACCCATGCCACTCTCCCTCGGATCTCACGCTCAAACTAGCGTCGGCGACGAGGCGCCCTGAATCGCCGGCAGGCGGCGAGTGCAACCGCAGCGGCCACTGACGGATAAACGAGTGGTCGACGCGGAGCAAGGCAGCCGGTTAGCCGGTCCGTTGATGGAGTTGCGTCGGGTGGTTTCCGTCGCCGCTTGTGCCAATCCGTCTTTGGCGGGTTCGTTGGCCGCGGGCAATTTCGGTGCCGAGCGCGTCAAGGGGTTGGGCGAATGCGGCCAGCGGGTTGACCAGATAGTTGAGCCAGGCGTGTGCTTCGTCCACTCCTGTCTGGTTGATGACGTAGATACGTTTCGTTCCGGCGGCGCGGACAACGACCAGGCCGGCGTCGTGGAGTGTCTTGAGATGCTGTGACACGGCGGGCTGCGAAATCGGCCTTCTGGCTTGAAGGGCAGTGACGATCGCTCCGGCGCTCTGCTCGGTCGGGCCGAGTATTTCAAGGATTTCTCGCCGGGTCGGGTCGCCGAGCGCATCGAGGACCAAATGGCTCACGAAGACCCGGTGGCCCCTGCTGATCCGGTGTAGAACGCGATGGTCCGTGCGGCAGCTTCATGCGCTGAGCCGTGATCGTCACCGTCGCGTGCGGCTGCGTCTGCCCAGCCGGTCGCGGAAAGTTCAACGAACGCGAGACCGATTGGGGTGGCCGGGAACGCAAGGTATTCGGCCGGGTCGAGTTGGGTTTTGCCGCCGAGATGATGGCCGAGACCCATGAGGCTGAGGTCCCACCCGACACCGACGGCACCCGGGCCGAACTGCTGCCACATGCCAGGGTCGACCGGGGCCTCGTGAACAAGTTCGAGCGTTGTCCCGCGTGCGGCGGGAATGAGGGTGATGGAGAGCCATGAGACCATCGGACCCATTTCCCACGTCACGGCGAACGAAGTCGGTTCGTCGCACGACTCGATGACTCCGCCGGCGTTGCCTTCGACCTGGTAACGCCCTCGGACGATCAGATCCCCGCTGACCGGCAGGAACCAACGAGGGAGTCTCTCCTGGTTGGTCAGGGCGTCCCACAGGTCGGCCTGGGTCGTGGCATAGGTCCGGTGGGCGACCACGATCTTGGTCGGCACCGCGTCACGCACCCCGGAACGAACCTCCCGGGTGACAAGGCCAGCAGTTGCAACAGGATCAATCACGACAACACCTCTTCTATGAGTATCTCTATAAGTATCTGCCTATATTGCACGGATTGCAACGGCGGTCTGATCGTGTAGGAGGATGCGACGGTCGCTGATCGCCACCACCCGGTCCCATCCTCATTCGTCCGTAGCGCGGCCGTTGGGTTCTTCCCAGTCCTCTTGGCGGCCGAGGGCGGTGAGGTCGAGCGTGGTGTGGAAGTCGTAGTTGAAGTCGCTGCCGTGCGCCGAGTACCACGGAACCGTCCACCCCATCCGTTCACGGAAATCGGCGAGCTTGCCGTACGGGGCGTGCGACACGGCGACGAGCGTGGTGTTGCGGACATGAAGTTGACGGGCCGTCACGTGGGCTACCTAGTCGTCACCGATTGTCAGGTTGATGTTCATCGGCCGTTCGCCCGACCGTTACTCTACTCAGACATGATTGAGTCATTAAAGGGTGAGTGAGATAGCATCTCAATCCAAGCGCGAGTGGCAGTGATGCTGAGCAAGTACACGGATCTGTTGTCGGTCGAGGATCAGCGGATCGTGCGCCGTGCCTCGACGAACTTGGCCGGTGAGTTGGTGAAGGTGCAGCGAGTCAGGATCCCAGCACTGCCCGCAGTTGTATTCCTCTGCGCTCACAATCTGGGGTGTTCGCAGATCGCCGCCGCCTGGCTTCGTCGTCTGTGTCCCGGGGTGGTGTCGGTGTGGTCGGCGGGGACCGAACCCGAGGGGCAGATCAGCGAAAATGTTGCTGCCGTGCTTGCAGAGGTTGGTATCGACATTGCCGGTGAGTTCCCGAGACCGTGGACTGATGAGGTGATCGAGGCGGCGGATGTGATCGTGACGATGGGTTGCGGCGAGGCGTGCCCGGTCGTCGACGGAAAGCGGTATGAGGATTGGGCGTTGGTGCATCCGCTCGGACCTGGTATCGAGAGTGCACGTGGCGCCCGCAATGAAATCCGAGCGCGAGTGGAACAGCTCGCTCCGTCCCTCGGGTTGGTGGTGTCGTGAACCCGCCCGAAACCCCGGCTGCACCGGGTAGCACGCTCGTTATGCGGGCGGCGATGCATGCCGCGTTGGGGGAACCGGCGCGGTTGACGATCGTGGAGGATCTTGCGGTCAGCGACCGATCCCCGAAGGAACTCGGTGCCCGACACGGTCTCCCATCGAACTTGTTGGCCCACCACTTGGATGTACTCGAACAGGTCGGTTTGGTGGCTCGTTTCGCCTCTGCCGGAGACGGGCGACGTAAGTATGTCCGCCTCGTGCGCGAGCCGTTGCAGCACATCTCGACGCTGTGGGCACAACCACCGGTCGGTCCGATGTTGTTCGTGTGCAGCCAGAACTCGGCGCGGTCGCAACTGGCCGCAGCGTTGTGGTCAGCTCGCACGGGCCGGGCGTCCCGGTCAGCAGGCACCCGGCCGGCTCAGCGTGTGCATCGCGGCGCGGTCACCGCGGCGCGTCGGGCGGGACTCTCGTTCGAGGGTGCCGTCCCGCAGCCGATCGGCACCATCCCGGACGGGACGCAGGTCGTCACGGTCTGCGATCAGGCGCATGAGGAACTCATTCCCGGAACCGATTGGTGGCATTGGTCGATCACTGACCCGGTCGCCACTGGAACGTCGGCCGCGTTCGACGCCGTGGTCGCCGCCCTCGATGCGCGCATCACCACAATTCTCGACGCCAACCCGTCAACAGAACAGGCAACACAGTGACGATTCGACTGGGCATCAACGGGTTCGGGCGGATTGGCCGGCTCGCCGTGCGCGCCCTGCCAGGCCACCCCGAACTGCAATTGGTGCACATCAACGAGACGAAAGGCGGCGTTGCCACGGCGGCACATCTGCTGGAATTCGATTCCGTTCACGGCCGCTACCAAGGCACTGTGACCGTCACGGACGATCGGCTGGTGATCGATGGTTCCCCGGTGACGTTCAGCGAACACCCGTCGCCGGGCGCGGTGCCGTGGGATCAGTACGAGGTCGACATCGTGATCGAGGCGACCGGCAAATTCCGCACAACCGCGCTGCTCGACCCCTACTTCGACCGCGGCGTCCGCAAGGTCGTCGTCGCCGCACCGGTCAAGGACGACACGGTCCTCAACATCGTGATGGGCTGCAACGACCACCTCTATGATCCCGTTGCCCACCGGATCGTGACTGCGGCGTCGTGCACGACGAACTGTCTCGCCCCGGTCGTCAAAGTGCTTCATGAGGCGATCGGCATCGAACGCGGGGCGATCACCACGATGCACGACGTCACCAACACCCAAGTCGTCGTCGACGCACCACACAAGGACCTGCGCCGTGCCCGCTCCGCCTTGAACTCGTTGATCCCCACCTCAACAGGATCCGCCACTGCGATCACGCTGATCTACCCGGAACTCGCCGGGAAATTCAACGGGATGGCCGTTCGCGTCCCGCTGCTGAACGCATCGCTGACCGACGCAGTGTTCGACATGTCCCGCGACGTCACCGTCGACGAGGTCAATGACCTGTTCCGTGCCGCCGCCAACTGCGGTCCGCTGGTCGGGATCCTCGGATTCGAGGACCGCCCGCTCGTGTCGGCCGACTACACGAACGACACCCGCTCAGGCATCGTCGACGGCCCGTCGACGATGGTGATCGACGGCCGGATGTTGAAAGTCCTCACCTGGTACGACAACGAAAACGGCTATGCGTTCCGGATGGTCGACCTCGCCGCCAAAGTCGCGACATCGCTCACGGTCGGGGGCTGAGGGGTGAAGCTCCGCAACTACGCACTCGTCACCGCCGGCTACTGGACGTTCACGCTCACCGACGGTGCCCTGCGCATGCTCGTCCTGCTCCACTTCAACGAACTCGGATACTCGGCGGTGTCGATCGCCTTCCTGTTCCTCGCCTATGAGTTCATGGGGATCCTCACCAACCTCCTCGGCGGGTGGGTCGGTGCCCGACGCGGCCTCAACCGCACCCTCGTCGCCGGCCTCGGCCTCCAAATCTTCGCGCTCGTTGCGCTGAGCTTCGAAGAACCCGGCTGGAAGAAATGGGTCGCCGTCGCCTTCGTGATGGGCATGCAAGCCCTGTCCGGAATCGCCAAAGACCTGACCAAGATGAGTTCCAAGAGCGCAGTGAAAACCGTCGCCGGGAACGGTGACGGCACCCTGTTCCGGCTCGTTGCAATCCTTACCGGTTCGAAGAACGCGCTGAAAGGCGTCGGATTCTTCCTCGGAGCGGCGCTGCTCTCCACCATCGGCTACGACCACGCCCTGTGGGCGATGGCCGCCGGGCTCGGCGTTGCTGTCGTCGGTCTGCTCGTGTTCCTCAACGAAGACATCGGCAAATCGAAGAAGAAGCCCCCGCTGCGATCGGTGCTCTCCAAATCCCCGGCGATCAACCGGCTGGCTGCAGCCCGATTCTTCCTGTTCGGATCGCGCGACATCTGGTTCGTTGTCGCCCTGCCCGTATTCCTCGCCGACAAACTCGGTTGGGCACACAACGGCGTCGGCGGGTTCCTGGCCATGTGGGTCATCGGATACGGCATCGTCCAATCGTTCGCACCAAAGCTGCTGACGCGCGGTGGCAACAAGGTCGACGAAGTCGGCGCCGCCCGCCGGTGGGCGCTCATCCTCGGCGCAGTCTCCGCCCTCATCGCACTCGGTGTCGCGCTCGACATCGCTACCACCGTGGTGATCGTTGGCGGCCTGATCGTGTTCGGAATCGTGTTCGCGATGAACTCGTCGCTGCACTCGTTCCTCGTGCTCGCCTACTCCGACGACGACAAAGCCCCCACCGGAACCAGCTCCATCGCCGCGTCCAGCACATACACCCGCATGTTCGTAATCGGATGG